>JAAYXS010000155.1 GCA_012515775.1 Phycisphaerae bacterium | reverse complement strand
GCCAGCAGATATGCGAGGGTGATGCCCAGGGAGCGCAGGTCGTTCCCCACGGCCGCTTCCGTAACTTCCTGCGTGGCGGGCGCGGCCTGGGCGAGCAGGCCAAACAGATGACAAGTCAAACTCATGGCCGGCCTCCTACTTTCTCTTGAACATGGCCAGCATGCGGTCAGTGACGCGATAGCCGCCGACCACGTTGATCATGGCGAACGTGACCGCTAAGAAGCCGAGGATTTCGCTCCAGACCCCCTGGTGCAAACCGGCGATGACCAAAGCGCCGACTATCGTGATGCCGGAGATGGCGTTCGCGCCGGACATCAGCGGCGTGTGCAGAATCGCCGGCACCTTGGCGATGACTTCAAAGCCGATGAACATTGCCAATACGAAGACCACGAAGTTGTTTGTAAAGCTCTCGATCATTGGCGACCCTCGCTTGCGATTGCGTCTTTGGTCGGTCCGTGCACCACCTCGCCGGCGTGCGTTATCAGTGCCCCCGCGATGATCTCGTCGGTCAGCACCAGGTCGAATTTGCCGTCTTTCCAGAACTCGAGCACGAAGGCTGTGAGGTTCCGGGAATACAGCACGCTCGCATCGCGCGGCATGCTGGAGGGCAGATTAAGCGGGCCGACGATTTTGACCCCGTTCTGAATGACCGTCTCGCCCGGCTTGGTCAACTCGCAATTGCCGCCGGCCTCCGCGGCGACGTCCACGATTACCGAACCAGGCTGCATGCCGGCCACCATTTCGGCCGTGATCAACTTGGGCGCTTTCACACCGCCGATCAGCGCCGTGGTGATGACCACGTCGCTGGCGGCGCAGGTGCGGGCGATTACCTGGGCGTGCTGCCGCTGGTACTCAGGCGTCAACTCGCGCGCGTAGCCGCCAGCCGCCTCGGCATCTTCTCCGCCCTCAACGCCGACGAATTTCGCCCCCAGGCTCTGGATTTGCTCCGCAACCGCGCGGCGCACGTCCGTCGCCGTCACGATCGCCCCCAACCGCTTGGCGGTGGCAATCGCCTGCAAGCCGGCCACGCCTGCGCCGATTACGAAAACTTTGGCGGCGAAAATCGTGCCGGCCGCGGTCATGAACATCGGCAGGTACTTGGGCAGCTCGACTGCCGCGATCAGCACCGCCTTATACCCGGCGATATTCGCCATCGAGGACAGCGTGTCCATGGTTTGCGCCCGCGTCGTGCGTGGGATCGCGTCGGTCGAGAAGGCCGTTACTTTCGCGGCCGCCAGCTTCTGCACGACGTCGAGATTCCGAGTCGGATTCAGCGTGCACAGCAGCAGAGAACCGGGGCGCAGCAGTTCTACCTCGTTGCGCCCGTCAGGCAGGCGGCCTGGGGGCTGGACCTTCAGCACGAAGTCGGCTTCGGCGTAAACGTTAGGGGCGTCGACGGCGATCGTGGCTCCGGCTTCGGAGTACGCGGCGTCGCTGAAGAACGCCCCGCTCCCCGCCCCGCTCTCGACCGCGATTTGCGCGCCGGCCTTGACCAACTTTTTGACGGATTCTGGGACCAGCGCCACCCGCTGCTCCCCGGCCCGAGTCTCTTTTGGAACGGCGATTTTCATGGCAGACCTCGATGGCAGACTTCGCATGCGCCAGCGCCGCGATGCAAGCACGACCACGGCCCGAGAGCGGTCGGCCCATCCGGCGGAGTGGGCAGTATATCAGGGAGCGTTTACGTCGAAAGGGCCGCGGCAGCAGCGCGCCTTGGCTACGCGCAATCAAATCCAATCGTCCCTACGGGAACAGAGCCGGGGCGTGTCGCCTCGAAAAGCCGCCAGGGCCTCCCGCCCACATTGGAATTGCCGCGGGAGCGCTTACGGCGACTGCCCCTGTCGCCCAAAGGTATCCCGCCGCCCGAGGACGCAGAATCCGACCCGTGATGTCGGTCACCGCAGTGCTTCTTCGCGGAGAATTCCACAGTGCTTTTTTCACGGAGGGATTTGAAAGTGCTTCTTCAAGGAGGATTCGAAGCGGTGTCGACTCCGCCGAACACAAATGAGCACACGAAAAGCGCACTCCAAAAGCGCACTAGCTTCCTTACGGAGGGCCTCTTCCGTATAACATGTGACGATGTTGCGTTCCCAGTGAACGGGTACACGAGCAGGGGCAAAGATGGCCGTCGAGCTGAAAATCCCCGAAGCGGGCGAGTCTATTACTGCGGTACAGATCGGACGCTGGCTTAAATCCGAGGGCGACTTCGTCCAACAGGACGAGCCGCTAGTCGAGCTCGAGAGTGACAAAGCCTCCATGGATCTGCCGGCGCCTGCAAGCGGCCGCATTAGCAAGCTACTGAAGAAGACCGGCGACGGAGCGCGCGTCGGCGAGACCATCGCCGTCATCGACGAGACCGCCGCCGCGCCAGACAAGCCGGCTGCGGAGAAGCCCGCCCAGCCCAGCGAAGCGCGCCCGGGGGCCGCCGCCGCTCCGACAGCCGAGCGGGCCGCCGCCACACCCCCTGGCCAGCCGGCCCACGTCATGCCGGCCGCACGCCGCGTTCTGGCCGAACGCGGGCTTCAGGCTACCGAAGTTGAGCCCACCGGTCCCGGCGGTCGCCTGCTCAAAGAGGACGTGCAGCGGCACGTTGCGACTGCGCCGGAACAGGCGGCCGCGGTCGAGGCGCGGGCCGGCGTCGAAACCCCCGCGCGCGCCGCGCCTCCGCCGGCACTCGAATCTTCCGCGCCCGCCGCGCGGCAGGAAGAAGCGGTTCCCATGACCCTCATCCGCCGCCGCATCGCTGAGCGCCTGGTCGAGTCGCAGCGCAATGCCGCGATTCTGACGACGTTCAACGAATGCGACATGTCGGCCGTGCTCGACGTCCGCCAGCGGCACGGTGAGGCGTTCGAGAAAAAGTACGGCATCCGCCTGGGCCTGATGTCCTTCTTCGTCAAGGCAGCCATTGAGGCCTTGAAGCTCTTCCCCGCCGTCAACGCCGAAATCCGAGACCTGCCGATGTCCGATGGCACAACGGCCCCGCACATCGTCTACAAGAACTACTACGACATCGGCGTGGCTGTCAGCACCGACCGCGGCCT
>JAAYXS010000841.1 GCA_012515775.1 Phycisphaerae bacterium | reverse complement strand
GTCGTCGAGCCGCGGTTGCGTCTGGACTGCCGGCACTTTCGCGGGGATCGGCCGTGCGCGGCGGGGGTGCAAGGCGTCTGTCCCGCAAGCTGTCCTCAGCGCCGCCCCATTGATACGCGCATTTTGCTGATAAAGCTGGGGGCCTTGGGCGACGTGATTCGGACGGCGGCCCTGCTGCCGGGAGTGAAGGCGGCTTGGCCGGAGAGCCACATCACCTGGGTTTCGCGTCCGGCCGGCGTGCGGATGCTCGCGAACCACCCGCTGATCGATCGCCTGCTGCCGTTTGACGCCGAAACCTTGTGTCACCTGGAATGCGAGCAGTTCGACCTGTGCCTGAGCCTGGACAAGGAGCCGGCGCCAGCGGCGCTGGCGATGCGGGTGCGCGCGGCACAGCGCCGCGGGATCGGCCTGAGCCTGTTTGGCACGGTGTTTCCGCTGAATCCGCAGTGCGCGGCGTATTTCCGGCTCGGGCTGGATGACGAGTTCAAGTTCCGCTGCAACCAGAAGGCGTACCAGGAATTGATCTACGAAGCGGTCGGGCTGCCGTACCGCGGCGAGAGATACCAGCTTTACCCGAGTGCGGCGCACTGCCGCTGGGCCGGGCGGCGTTGGCAGGCGCACGGCGTCGAGCCGCATGAGAAGGTGATCGGGCTCAACACCGGCGCGGGCGACGCGTTCGCCAACAAGACCTGGCGGGCGGAGAAATTCACGCGGCTGGCGCGCGAGATGGTTCGCAAGCACGGCTGGCGGGTGGCGCTGCTCGGTGGGCCGCGCGAAGCACAGACCAACAAGGCGATTGCAGCGGCTTGTGCCGGTTTGGTCGGGCGCGGCGGCGGTCCCGCGGTCGTGGACGTCTGCGCTGGCGGAAGCGAAGGCGGCCTGGGTGCGCGGCGCCACGCCCAAGACGCGCCTTCGTCCCCGGCTCTGCACGAGTTGGAATTCGCGGCGCTGGTGGAACGCTGCAACGTGCTGGTGACGGGCGACACCATGGCGATGCACGTGGCGATCGCGCTGGGTGTTCCGGCGGTAGTGCTATTCGGCCCCACGTGCCCCCAGGAGATCGATCTTTACGGGTGCGGCACTAAGATTTGCACGCGTTTGCCGTGCGCGCCCTGCTACCGGCGAGCGTGTGACAAGTCACCTAACTGCATGGACGACATCGGCGTCCCGGAAGTCCTGGCCGCGGTCGAACATTGGGCGGAAGTGACGCCGGAAACACCGGCGGCCGTAACCCCTGTTCCGTCCCCCGCCATGTGTTGCAGCCAGTAATTAGCGGGAGATCGTCAAGCTATCGATTGGGGGAGGTGGGAATTGTTGACCGCGTTTCGCCATTAGAGATGAGGTCGGCTCGGATCTGCGGTGCGATATTCAACCGCTCGCTGCGTGCTGACCCATATTGGTGGGTCGAAACAGTCATTTCGGGGCGACACGCCAGAGACGGGGGGGCAACTGCATGACGGAAACTTTCTGGCGGCATTCCGGGGCGACACGCCCCGGCTCTGCTCTCC
>JAAYXS010000154.1 GCA_012515775.1 Phycisphaerae bacterium | reverse complement strand
TCGCTGCGTGCCCTTCCATTCAAAGGCGACTTGTTGCGGTTGGACCTCGAGAATGCGCCCGTTCAGTACGAGGACCTCCGAGCCGCGCGCCACTACCGCGACGTCGGTCACATGATCTTCGGCCGGCTCGGCGCCGGGCTGATCGTTTTGGAGCCGCAGGAGTTCGGACACCTTCTGCTCTGCCGCGGCGGACGCGGACAACACGCGGATAACGCAGACCTGCGACAACTCCAGCCGGCATTCCTCCCCTTCGCCGAACCGGAACGAGAAGCCGTACTGATCTCCGGTCGTTACTTCTCCCGCGAGGACCGAGCCGTCGGCCAGCGTCGCTTGCAGGGGCTGCTGATTGGCCGTGCTCGGTTGAGAAGAAGGGTTGGCGTCGGAGGGCCTGATGGCGAGGATTTCCGACCAGGGGAGCGAGATCACACCACCGGCAACTTCGAGGCTGACTTCGGGGACCAGGCGGACGAGGGATCCGACCTCGGTTTGCCCGTCCAGCCGCATGACCTCGAGGGTGGGCTGCCGGGCGTGCGCGATCGCGGCGATGCCGGCGGCGAACAGGAGCGCGACAAGTACCGCTGATCGTGACGCTTGCTGGAACACGACTGCTCCCGCTGACGCGTGGGTCGCCTAGAGGCCGAATAAAGAGCCTCGCTGTTGGTGTGATATATGAAGCGGGCGCGACGGGCAAGCTGCATCCTGCCAACAGGGATCTAGGGATCGAGGGATCCAGGGATCAAGAACCGTGGCCCAACGTTTACCGGGACGGAGCAGATTCCGGCTGCGAGGTTGGCGCAGGCAGTTCGCCCAGCAGCGCCACCCACGTCTCGAGCTTGCTCCAGCCCAATATGCGTTTGCCGTCCAGGAAGACGACGGGCACCGCCGATATGCCGAGCTTGTTCGCCAGCTCGATGTCGGAGCGGACGCGATCGGCGATGACCGGGGATTCCATCGCTTGCTTGAGGGCGGCTCGGTCCAGGTTGAGTTCGGCTGCCCAGGATTCGAATAGCTCAAGCTGAGCGGGGCTTTGTTGCGACAGCGGAACTTTGGGCAGGAGGTTTTGGCGCTCCCAAAGCAAGGCGCGCATGTTGAGATACGCTTCGACGCCGCCGACGGCGCGGGCCGCTTCGGCCGCGGCAACGGCGCGGCAGGCGGAAAAGTGCCCGCCGGTGCGGAAGCGCGGGTTAGGATTGCAGGCTGTGTCTTGCGGGTAGTAGCGGAACGCGATGCGGATTTGGCCGCCGTACTTCCGGGCGACTTCCATCAGCATCTCGTGCGACTGCTTGCAGACGGTGCATTGAAAATCGCCGAAGACCACGACTGTGTGCGCGGCGTCCGGGTTGCCGGCGAAGACTTCGTCCGCGTAGAGCGGGATATCGGCCGCCGCCTGGCGCTGGAAATCCCAGCGGACAAACTCCGGGTCGTCCACGATTCTCGTGTACTCGGCCACCCGTTCGCGGGTTATTGACCCGACCACTTGAACAAACACAACAAGCAAGTGCACCAGCAGCAGGAGGACCCCGGCCAAGATGACCGCCAGGGCCAGGCGGGCGGTCGGGTGCGGCAGGACCTCGCGGCGCGGGCGGCGCCACGGCCAGGCGATCAGGCTTAGCAGGACAAGGCCGCCGTTGAGAGTATGGGCCGCGATGCAGATCGGACACCAACGGTTCAGGACCTGTGCCATGACCTGGATTGCTGAAACGGAATAAATGATTCCGCCGATCAGCACCAAGGCCGGGACAAGAAACCACTTGCGGCGTTCGTAAGTCGGCGGCCCGATGAACAAGTACCACACTAGCAGCGCGGCAAAATAGGCCATGCCGAAGGTCGCCGTGGGTATGCGCAGCGAGCCGGCTTTGGGGCCGAGCGCGAGGTAGGCCTGGGGCGAGGTGAGCACGGCGCCGCAGTTGTCGAGGCCGCTTTCGTCCGGGCCGCCGCAGAACCTGGTCAGCAGCGGGTCCAGTCCCCCCATCTGAGCGGACACGCCGAAAGCGCGGAAGGAGACGTACCAGCCGGCGGCCGCGATAACGACCGCGGCCCAGCGCAACCAGGGCTTAGGTTGCACGAAGGAGACGGGCTGGCAAACCGGGATAGTTAGCTGTTCTGTGGCGGACGATGACATTTCGTGTCTCACTGGCGTCAGTTTGGGCCGGTTGCCTCCGGCCTTTGCCGCGGCGCCTCGCGCTGCGGCCGTTTTTGAAAGACGGCACAGTATACGGGCTCATAAGCGTCGCCGGTGCTGCGCCAGAGTTCGACGAGATCGGGGTCGGCGGTCAGTGCGGACAGCGGCAGGCGGTGACGGGGCGAAGCGGCATGGCGCGCGTCCCAGATCAGCACGTCCCCTGCTCGCGACGATTCCCAGCGCTGGGCCAGGTCCGGCTCGTCCGGCGGCCGGACGCGGCCCACAAACTCGT
>JAAYXS010000840.1 GCA_012515775.1 Phycisphaerae bacterium | reverse complement strand
GCAGCGTACCAGGGCGTGACCGAGCGCTGCACGCCGGGAAGATGAACGCGCTTGGCCAAACCCAGCTCTCGCGCCAGGCGAGCCAGATTATCGCGCTCAGGGCCGTCGCCAATGATGGCCAGATGCACGTGTCGCGGCGTGCCGACTAGCGCGCGGATCGCCAGCTCAAAGCCTTTGTTACGATCGCAAGTGCCGCTCGCAACAACCAGAAACTCGTCATCGATCAAACCGTTCGCCTGCCGCGTTCGGGCACGCTCCTCCCGTGCCACTTGTACGCGGCGCACTCCGTAACTAACCCGCTTTAGTCGCCCGGCCAGCCGGGGGGAATAGGCGCGGAGTTCTTCAAAAGCCGCGTCGGTTGGTACGAACGTGGCGTCTGCGAGCTGAAGCGCCCGGCGTTCCACCCGGCAAATTGCCCTAAAATGCACACGCGCCCACAGGCTCGGCGCCCGCCGCTGAGGCCAGCCGAAAGGCAGGCAATTCGCCAGCAAGCACGGGTAAAGAAAGTACACCGGCACTTTCGGCCAGGCGCGCTTCGCTGCAATGACCCAGAAAGGACTGACGGCGACAAACGCCTTCTGCGGCGGCGGCAGATCGGCCAGGGCGCGCGCCAGCGCCCCAGGCACAAGCCATTGTTTGAATCGCCACAGCCGTCGCGGCACTCGCAACGGCACGTTCAAAGCCTCGGCCAGCGGCTTGGGCGGCCCCTCGGGCTTCCAGGACCCGCTATTCACACCCAGCACGAGCGTGCTGTGGCCGGCCTGTTGCAACGCTTCAGCCAACGAGCGCGCAGAAGTGAGACCGCCGCCCCAACTCGAAACATCGCAGTGCACGCCGAAGTAAAAGCTGCGCGGCTGTATGCGAGTCACTGAGCGCATTGATTTCCGTTAGTGTTATCGGCCGCCTGCGCTCAGGGGTAAAGCCTGGTTTTCAGCCCGCAATGTCCTGCACAACCACGTGGATATCGTGCTGAGCCAATTCGGCCATGTACTGCTCGGTCGGCAGACAGAGTTCCAGCGGGCGCGCTCCGGGCGCGATCAGCCGCCGGGCCTGCATGTAGGCCACGAGGCTCGTGGGAAAAGCGGTCGTGCGTTCCATGGCGGTGAAGCCGGTCTGTTCGTCGTGCCGGTCAAACAGGTCGAATTGCAGCGTCCGTGGCGCGCCACGATGCGTGCCGCTGACCGTGCAGCGCAGCACGACCACGTCGCGCACTTCCGGAAAGCGCAGCCGGTCTTCCATGAGCTGGCGCAGCACTGGCTTGGGCGCGATCACTTGCCCATCCGCCAGAGTCACACGCTCGTCAAACAATCCTAACTCAAACATGGCCCGCACGACCGCAAAGTGCCCGGGATAGCGCACCGTCTTGTAATCGTAAGTGCGTAGCCGGCCGGCGAAGCTGTCGGCGCACGTGCTCGTCCCGCCGGAGGTCACCGCGGCTTCGCACTTTCCAAGCGGCGGCGCAAACTCGATCTCCTCCAGTTCGGTCAGCGCCGGCACCGCAGCGCGCCGGCCGTCG
>JAAYXS010000153.1 GCA_012515775.1 Phycisphaerae bacterium | reverse complement strand
GCCGGCGGAAGGTAAACGACTCCAGTCTTGTCGGCGACGGCCGGCTGGAGCACGTAGCGCCCGCGGCGCGGAACCGCCAGCCGGTCAAAGTCGCGCGCCAGTGTTTGAAGACCTTGCTCCAATTCCGAACCCCTCAGCGGCAGACCGTGGCCCGTCGCGGCCACAGCCGGGTGCAGGCTGGCCAGGCGTTGTACGGAAGACCACGCCGAGGCCCAGTCGCAGGTGAAGTAGGCCGGTGGGCCGTAAACGCCTGGCTGCGGCCGGAGTTGCGCGCGCAGTGATTCCGGCCTGGTGGTCGTGAACGCGTCTCCGGCGAGCAAGAGGCGGTCTTGTTCGCGAAAGAACGAAACATGCCCCGGCGTGTGACCCGGTGTCTGAATCCAGCGCCATTTGTCCAGGAACGGCAGATTGTCCGCTTGCAAGGCGTTTACGCGGCGTCCGAGATCGATGGGCCCACGCGGGTACAAGCTCGAGATCCAAGCCAGCAACCCGCCGCCCACATTGGGGTCCGGCGGAGCGTAGGAGGACAAGCCGGTCAAATACGGCAACTCCAACTCGTGAGCGAAGACCGGAACATCCCAGAATTCGGCCAGTTCGCGGACGGCGCCGACGTGATCGAAATGTCCGTGAGTCAGGTAGATGGCCCGCGGGCGCGCTCCAGGGCCGAAGCGCTTTTCGGCCGCGCGCAGAATGCCTTGGGCCGAGTACGGCAAGCCGGCATCGATCAGCACCCACTCCGCACCGGGGCGGTTATGGCCGACGAAGTACAGGTTAACCATAACGTTCTGAATGCAAGCGACGTCCGGCGTCACCTGAATGAGGCGCATGTTTCGGGACGCCTTCGCAGCCTCAGCGGCACGGGGGGCGGTCTGCATCTGGATCATCTGGATACCTCATCCGTTGCCCTTTGCACAATCCGTCGCCCTTTGCACAGAGATTATGCGGTAACGGATTCCGGCGGCGGTAAAAACGGCTTCATTTGGCGGACGCTCAGTCAGAGGGCGCCCCGCGTCCTCTTTCGTCTTCGGCAGCTCCGACGGGTGCGAAGCCCGGTCCCAGCGCGCCGCAATCGGGCGCCCCAATCGGGTGCCATGCCCAAGCTGTAAGCGCGGGCATGCCTTCGTCAACGATTGGGCAGAGGGAGGATACCGGCAAGGGCATGCCCGCGCCGCTACGCGGCTTGGGCATGACACCCGGCGGCACACGAAACCACGATGCTACGCAACAGAGGGGAGGCGACGTAATGATTTGCCGATAAAATTACGAGCAGTGAATTTGTTTGCCGCCGTGCATGGCGACCCGCGTTTCGAGGAGCTGCTCCGGCTGCTGGTGACGGAAAGGGGGGTGGTTGCGGCCGAGGGCTTGTGGGGATCCGCTGCGCCTGTTTTGGCCGCACTCGTCGCCCAGCGGCTGGGCCGGCCGCTGCTCCTGATCACTGCCCACGCCGACGAAGCCGACGACTACCGGGACGATATCGAGACGGCCGTCGGCCGCGCGCCGGATTTGCTGCCACAGCTCGACCAAATCGCCGGAGAGTCAACGGAGGCGGACGAGCTGGCGGCGGAGCGGCTGCGTCTGTGCATGGAGGTGATGAGGTGGGGAAGCGCTCAAGCCGGCCCGCCCGCCATCGTCGCCCCGATCATGGCCCTTATGCAGACCGTGCCGTCGCCGGAAGCGATTGCGGCCACTTCGCTGGCGCTGGACGTCGGGCTGACGCTCGAGCCGGCGGAACTGGCGCGCTGGTTGAGCGAGCATGGCTTCGGCCGCTGCGACGCGGTGGACCTTCCGGGCGACTTTGCGCAGCGCGGCGGCATCGTGGACGTCTTTTCGAACGCACACACCGATCCCGTCCGCATCGAGTTTTTCGGCGACCAGATTGAGTCCATCCGCCTATTTGACCTGGGCACGCAGCGTTCGTCGCAGCTTCTGCAATCCGTTCAAATTCCCGCGATGTCGCTGCCGCAGTTGCGGCGGGAGGATCCGCGCCGCGGCCTGAGCACGAGCTTTCTGGCGTTTCTGCCGGCGGACACGCTGATCGCGCTGGCCGAGCCGGCGGAAGTGCAGGAGCTGGGCCGCACATACTGGCAGCGCCTGGGGGAGCCGGCCGGGATGGTGCCGGTTGAGGCGGTTTTTCGACGGGCGGCCGACTTCTCGCAGTTGCACTTGCAGCGTTTCAAGGGCGGCGGGCCGCGGACCGTCGATTTCGCCGTGCGCAGCCTGCCGCAATTCGAGCCCAAATCGACCGAGGCATTGCAGGCGCTGGTGGAGCTGGCGCGCGCGTGCGAGACGTACGTCCTGTGCGACAATCCGGCCGAGGAGCAACGGTTCATCGAACTGCTGGGCCAGTTGCCGGAACGGCCCGCGCACTTGCATACGGCCGTCGGCGTGCTGCACCGCGGGTTTCAGTGGGGGCACGCGGCAGAAGGGGGGAAAACTGCGGCCGCGCAGCAGACGGCATACGTGCCGCATCACGAGCTGTTCCATCGCTTTCGCCAGCGGCGGACGTTGCGGCGCGTCGCGCCCGCGCGCCCGATCGACAGCTTCTTCGATCTCGACACCGGCGACCTCGTCGTACACACGCTGCATGGCATCGGGCGTTTCCTGGGGCTGAAGACGCTGGACCGCGCCGGGCGGCCGGAGGAGTACCTGGCGATCGAATTCGCCGGCAAGGCGGTGGTGCACGTCGCGACCAGCCAGATTCACCTGGTGCAAAAGTACATCGGGGCGGTTCGCGGCAAGCCGAAGCTGAGCACACTGGGCGGGTCAGCCTGGAAAAACACCAAGGCGCGCGTGGCCGAGGCGGTGACCGACCTGGCGGGCGAAATGCTGGCGATCCAGGCCGAACGCGAGACGCAGCCGGGCATCGCCTTTCCGCAGGACACGGCCTGGCAGCGCGAGTTCGAAGAGTCGTTCCTGTTCGAGGAAACCGAGGACCAGCTCCGGGCGCTGGAGGACATCAAACGCGACATGCTGCGGCCGCGGCCGATGGACCGGCTGCTGTGCGGAGACGTGGGTTACGGCAAGACCGAGTTGGCGATCCGGGCCGCATTTAAGGTGGTTGAATACGGCAAGCAGGTGGCGGTGCTGGTGCCGACGACGGTACTGGCGGAGCAGCATTACCAGACATTTCGTGAGCGGCTGGCCGCTTATCCGTTCTCGATCGAGGTTCTTTCGCGCTTTCGCACCAAGCGTGAGCAGGACCGCATTGTCGAGGCGGCCCGCAAAGGGCGCGTTGACATTCTGATCGGCACGCACCGGCTGCTTTCGCCCGACGTGCGTTTCGCGGACCTGGGCCTGGTGGTGATTGATGAGGAGCAGCGTTTCGGGGTGGACGCGAAAGAGCGGCTGAAGCGGCTGCGCGTGACGGTGGACGTACTGACGCTCAGCGCGACACCCATCCCGCGGACGCTGCACATGGCGATGCTGGGCATTCGCGATATTTCCTCGCTGGCGACGCCTCCGCTGGATCGGCGAGCGATCGTCACGCAGGTGCGGCTGTGGGATGACGCCCTGGTTCGCGAGGCGGTGCTGCGCGAGCTCAACCGCGACGGGCAGGTCTACTTCGTCCACAACTTCGTGCGCGACATTCACGCCGTCGCCAACCGCCTGCGCAGCATTGTGCCCGAGGCGCGGGTGGTGGTCGGGCATGGCCAGATGTCCGCGCACGAGTTGGAAGACGTCATGCTGAAGTTCCTGCGGCGCGAGGCGGACGTGTTGGTGTCGACGAATATCATCGAATCCGGCCTGGACATTCCTTCGGCCAATACCATATTCGTGAATCGCGCCGAGCGTTTCGGGCTGGCCGATCTGCACCAGCTTCGCGGGCGCGTGGGCCGTTCCAAGAACCGCGCCTATGCATATATGTTGCCTTCGCCGCAGCATCCGGTGAAGGATACGGCCGCCAAGCGGTTGAAGGCGATCGAGCATTACAGCGAACTGGGCGCTGGATTTCAGATCGCCATGCGCGACCTGGAGATTCGCGGAGCCGGCAATCTTTTGGGGGCGGAACAGTCGGGGCACATCGAGGCGGTCGGCTATGAGATGTACTGCCAGATGCTCGAGCAGGCGGTGCGGCGGATGAAGAACGAGCCGGCCGAACCGTTCAAGCCGGTGAATTTGGAGCTGGGCGTGACGGCTAGCATTCCGCGCGCGTACATCCGGTCCGACCGCCAGCGTATGGAAGTCTACAAGCGCTCTACGCACTGCCGCACACCGGAGGATTTGGCGGTATTGCACGATGATCTGCGGGACGCCTTCGGTCCGCTACCGGAGGAAGTGCAGACGCTGCTGAAACTAGCCGAGCTTCGCGTTCTGGCGCAGCGTTGGGGCATCCGGTCGATTGTGCTCGATCCGCCGGACGTCATTTTCGCGGTCGAAGATTTCCAGAGAGCCAAGCCGCTGTTCGAAACCGGCCCCGGCTCACCGCGCGTACCTGACCCGCAGACAGTTCACTGGCGTTTACCGAAGCGCTTTCTCGAAATGCCGACGCTATTGACAATCTTACGCCGTCAACTGGCGGGCGAAGCCAAAGAAGCTATCCCGCAGGGCGACCCGAACGAGCCGCCGCCGTCGGCTCCCCCAGTCTCACGTGGCCGCAAGCGCGCCGGTGCCAGGCGGCTGTAACTCCTTCAGAGAGCAGGGCCTGGCGACGCGCTGTGCGCGGCCCGCCATGGGGCTTGCCAATCGGTCTCTCCAGCTTATCCTGCTG
>JAAYXS010000839.1 GCA_012515775.1 Phycisphaerae bacterium | reverse complement strand
TACGCACCGGTTCCGCGCGGCGCGGTCCCAGATTGGCCGCGGATGCTGAACGCGCTGCGCGCCCCGCGGCGGAGATCGTGCAAGGAATTTTGGAAAAGGTATCGCTGGGGACGTTGCAGGTGCGCAATGGCGGCGTTCTCTATGAAGGCCGGGCCGGCGAGCCACTGGTTGTCGACGGTTTCAACGCCACGTTGCATCCTTCACGCGCGCCGAACGCACCCGAGACGTGGCAGATTGAGGGTACGTTTGATGTGCCTTCTTTTTTGACGAGCCAGTTTGACGGGCGCTTCAATGCCCGCACGCTCGATCTAGACATTAAGCGCTTGGAGTTGAAGGCCGAGTTGACTGAGGCCGGTTATGCTTCACTCTCGCCCCGCATGCGGAAGAGCTTGCCGGCAGAGCAACTGTTCGGAGGCTTGACGGCCGGCGTGCAGGTACACATTCCATTGGCTGCGCCGGCGCAAACCACGGCGCAGGCGCAAGTCGAGGTCACCGAGGGGTACGTAGTCTACCGCGACACCGTCTGGCCGTTCGCGCGTCTGAGCGCGGCAGGAAGCTGGCCTGAGGGGCCGGTCAACATCACCGGCGAGAACCTGCAAATGCGTGGCGGCGAAGAATCGGTCTTGACCGTACCGAGCCTGGCACTGGAACTGCCGTACCTACCTCGACCGGGGCAGCCGGTGGAGATCTCGCGGCTGGTTCTGGATTCTCCACAAGTTGAGTTGCGGGAAGTTCCGGGGGGCGGGTTTGCCGGCTGGAACGAACTGCTCGGTAAGGAGCAGCAGCCGCCTGCGCCGCGGCCGCCGGCGTCAGAGGGTCAGGAGAGCGGGGCGCACTGGCGGCTGCGTAGTTTGGAGGCGCGCGACGGCGCACTGCGCCTGGCGTCGCTTGCTTCGCCTTACATGATGTCTATCAGGGGCATTAATGTAGCGTTGGCATCGGCCCCAAACGCCGGCTGGTACGACCTCAACGGCACGGTGCGACAGGCCCCGGCTTTGGACATGACATTCGCGGGCGTACTGAATCCCACGCAGTCATTGCTGGAGTTGTCCGATCTCAGACTCACGGCAGAGTTCGGTGAGAATCGATATGCCATTTTGCCGCCCAAGATACAAACGGTTGTTCGCGCCCGAGACGTGCGCGGGACGCTCCAGGCGCACGTGACGGGGCTGCTGGCGTGGCGCGATCCGCAACGCACACAAGCACGTGTGTCAGCACAGGTCAACAATGGGCACGTTGCCCTGGGACGTCTTGAGTGGCCCATACAGACGCTGCAAGTAACAAGCCAGATTCGTGCAGGAGAGGTCGCGGCTGATTATGCGGGCACACTGCTGGGAGGCGAAGTGAGCGGGAGCGCACAACTGGCCCTGGGTCCGCCCAAGACCTTTACTCTTAATTGGAATGCCGCCGGATTGCAGTTGGAACAAATGTTGCGCGTGGCTGAGGGCCGCCGGCCCAGCCACGCCGGGCGGATTGTTTCGAGCGGCACAATCTCGTGGCAGGCCGGGGCATGGCCGGCCTCTTTGTCGGGCAGCGGAACGTTGCGGATTACACAAGGCCGGTTGATAGACCTGCCGGTAATTC
>JAAYXS010000838.1 GCA_012515775.1 Phycisphaerae bacterium | reverse complement strand
CCGCCTTCCAGCGACTGCACCAACGCTGCGCGCTCGCTTTCATTTAGAAAGTAGGTATCGCCGAAACGCGTGTAGCGGTCCCAGTCGCCGCCGGGCTGCATTTCGCGCGGCTCTGCGAACCAGCGCCGCGGATCGTACTGATCCGCCACCAGCCAGACGACGTACGGCTGGTTCATACCGCTGTCCGAGATGACTAATTTGTCGCCAGGCTTGATATGCTCAGTCAAGAACTGGTGCGCGGCCAACAGGTCGCCATGCGTGGCGGAGTACACATACAGCTCGCGCCCTCGCGCAGTGTAATTCTGTGCGAACTTGACGAAATGGAGCGCCAGCGCCGCGGCGACTGCGATCACCGCCGCCTGCTGCCGGGCATGTATTCCGCTGCCGGCCAGCCACACCAGCCCGCAAGCCGCCAGCATGGAGAGCGGGACGAGACCGGGCGAGCTGCGCAGCCCGCTCAGGCTGTCGCCCACGTGCGAATTAAAACAGTCGCCGAGCGGGAACAGCAGCAGACCGACGACCAAAACGCGGGCCGCCGCCGAGTGGCGCCAACGCCTGACCACCAGCACTAATCCGCCGATCTGCAATGGCAGCAGCGGCCAGGGAATGTAACCCGTGCCGGTCGTCCAGACGGTCGCGAGCGCATCGCCGTTTATATACAGAAAGTCAGGGCCGAAGTGCCGAACGTAGCGCTCCAGAACCTTTGCGGCGCGGAGCGGAACCGGGTCGTCGGCGCGCCACACCCAGGTGACCTCTCCCCGCTGGTTGATCATCTCCGGATGCGCCAAATGCTGCCATACCAGCGGCCCGAACGTGATCGCTATGCCCAGGCACAGCGCCGCGAGCGCAAGCAGCCCACGGCGGCTGCGCGCCAGTCGTAGCCGGCCGCCAGGAGTCGCCAGCACGCATACCGCCACGAAGGCCGGAATGAAAAGCCGCGCCGCCGGGTAGCCATAGCAGCAGATTCCAATCACCAGCCCAGCGACCAGGGCTCGCAGCGGGCTCACAGATGTAATTGTGGAACCAGTTTCACGTCCAAAACCCGGTCCCACGAAACCCGCCCAAATCAGAAGCGCCAACGGCGCCAGCGTAAGCAGCGGCGTGATCGACCCCTCGTGCCCCAGCCGGCTCATCTGAAGGTGCGTCGGATCCACCGCCAGCAAGGCCGCCGTAACCGCTCCCACCCCTGGCCCCCACATCCGCCGGCCCACCCACCACGCCAGCACCACTGTCGCCACGCCCCCGATTGCGGACGGCAGCCGTGTCGTCCAGATATTCAAGCCCCACACCGCCTGGAACGGCATCACCACATAAAGGAACAGCGCGCTGCGATACTCGCCCAGCGCACGGAAGCAGAAAATGGGCCAACTCTGCCCGACCTGATCTTGCCCCGTCTTCAGAACGCACCACGCGTTCCAGGCGTTGGCCGCTTCGTCCTGATTCAGCCCCGGCGGCAACGAGGCAAGTGCCGGCAGCCGCAAAGCCGCGGCCACGATCAGTACCGCCGCCAGGCCCAACATCTCCAATCCGTTCGGCCGCCCAGCCCGTACCAAGGGTTGCGCGGCCTGTGCGAAATCCGCTGCTGCAAGGATGGAATGAGGTGCCGGGCCGCTCTCGGGCCGGCGCATGCCAAGCATGGCGGAATGCTATCCGCTGCCGGCAAGATCGGTAAGGCCGCACGGCGCCGGTGGTCGAGCTTCTTTTT
>JAAYXS010000152.1 GCA_012515775.1 Phycisphaerae bacterium | reverse complement strand
CGTAAACTGGACCGGCTTGCAACGGCTGCGGAAAGGTCCCTCATACTCGCCGAAAAGGTCTGCCGAATCGGCGGTTGTCGTGAATATCACGATTACGCGCGCCGGGACCGGATCAAGCGCCGTGAGCTGACCGAGTATCTCGGCCTGGAGATCATCATCCGCCCGAAAAAACGGCGAGGGCCGAAAGGACGTTAAGCATGTCACGTCGTCAACAGAGATCCAAGCGCACCGGCACTCTGATTCGAGAGACCCGGCCGGACCCGATTCCCGATGGGTAGACGGTGTTCGAGGACACCAAGGGCGAATATGGGCGTCGCGGTGAATGGCGCGCCAGGGGCTCAAAGGCGCATTGCGGAGCACGGTGCTACAAGGTGAACCGCACTCGCGACAGGCTGCTCGTTCCTGTCGGTCCGTGGATCGCGCGCTGGTTTGATCACGACGGCCTGCGCAAAGAGCATTCGACCGGCACAACGGACCATGCGGCCGCTGAGCGCATCCTGAACAAGCTGGTCACGGACGCAGCTCTGCGGCGTGACGGCGTTATTGATGCCCGCAGCGACCGTTATGCCGCGGCGGACCGTGTGCTGCTTTCCAAGCATGTTGATGAATGGGAGGCGTCCCTGCGGGCGCGAAATCGGACCGAGCGGCACGTCCGGCAGCAGGTAGCCCGCGTGCGTGAGCTCCTTGACCAGATGCACGTTGAGCGGCTGAGCGGGATCACGCTTTCGGGTGTGCAGACGGCGCTGAATGAGCTGCGCGGCCAGAAGCTGACCTGGAAAACGCTGAATTACTACGCTCAGGCTGTCGGCCAGTTTATGCGGTGGTGCCGGCGCGATCGCCGCATACCAGAAAACCCGTTGGACGGTTTCGTGCGTGCCCAGACCGCCAGCGACGACCAGTATGTCAGGCGAGCCCTGGAAGCTGACGAGTTGCGGCTGCTCGTGAGCACGACTCAAAACGGGCCAGCGTCCGAAGAGCTCACCGGTCCCGAGCGCGCCATCCTCTACCAAGTGGCTGCGGGTACCGGCTTCCGAGTTTCTGAGCTGCACAGCCTGATCCCGCTGAACTTTCGGCTCGACGACGATCCTCCCTCAATCGTGCTCGGCGCGGCGAACTCGAAACACCGGCGTGAAGACGTGCAGCCAATTCGGGACGACCTTGCCGCCCTCCTGCGTGACCGGCTCGCCAACCGGCCGGCCGATCAGCCGCTATGGCCGGGGAACTGGAAGAAACATGGCGCCCGGATGATCCGCACAGATATTCGACGAGCAAGGGCGCGGTGGATCAGGGCAACTCGTGACCGGCAGCAGCGGCGCAAGCGCCGGGACTCCGACTTCCTGGCCGAAACGGACGCGGCCGGCAGGGTAGTCGATTTTCATGCGTTACGGGCAACCTACATCACGCTGCTGGTCAAGAGCGGTGCATCCATCAAGGTCGTTCAGGAGCTGGCGCGGCACAGCGACCCCAAGCTGACGATGAACATTTACACAAAATTGGGCGTGCACGATCTTTCCGCCGCCCTGGACCGCCTGCCGAAACTGCCGTCGCCGCCGCAACCTGAACGCCTGCGCGCTACGGGAACCGATAACGCGAGTGCCGGGAACCCCGCCGACCCCCACCTATTCCCCCATCAGTTGGGGCGCGAAACTCAGCAACCAGGCGCGGCAGGTCGCACCGACGCTCCGAATGT
>JAAYXS010000837.1 GCA_012515775.1 Phycisphaerae bacterium | reverse complement strand
GCCGCAGCGTTTTCTGCCGACGATTTCCAGCTATTGGATTTTTCTGGCGCTGCTGATCCTGCTATTGGGAGGCTGGGGCTTCAAGCTGGTTGAGGGCTTGGTAACGGGCACGCTGCCGCTGCACTAAAAGCTTGGTCGGCTGGAGCCCAAAGGATCAGGGCGCAAGAGCTTGCAGCCAGGCTGTCCTAATCTTCGGGCGGCAGAGTTGCCTTGTAGCGCTTGTCGCCCCAGGTCCGGTTGAACTCGATTTGGCCGTCGTCGCGCATCTTGAGCCAGGGGTGCAGCGCTTCAGGCAGCTTCGGCTTTTCGATGAAAAAGCAGAAGCGATTGCGCTGGCGAGGAAAGAGCGTGACGTAGGCCAGGTACGGGAGGACCGCCAGTCGTACCGCTAGATGTTTTAGCGAGGCGCGACGTTCGAGGCGTGCCAACTGCGGGAAGAGGTACCAATAGCGGTAATGAATACGGTGGCGCGCCGTGGGGTCGTACGAGCATATCGTCTTTTCGACTTCACGCTCGGTCCAGCGGTAGACGAAGTTGGGGATGGGCGAGTTGTCGACGCCGCCGTAACGACAGTCGTTGTAGAACACGGCGGCGTCCTCATACGAGAGGGTAATGCCCAAACGCTGCATGAGGCGCATCGTGAAGCTGTCGCGTGATTCGAATACGAGCACTCCCACGCGCGCCACGCGGTACATCTCCAGCAAGGCGCGATGCGGCGAGCGGCAATGGTGCAGGGAGGCGTGCGTTACGGCGTAGTCGAAGGAGGCATCGGCAAAATCGAGTGCCTGTATGTCCTGACGCTGCCATTGGTAGGGGGCCAGCTTGGCGGCGTCGAGGCGCGTGTCCAAGTTGACCATCGTCACGCGGCGATAGCCGAGCTCACGGAAGACGTTACGGTCAGTCGGGCCGGCGGCGCAGACGAGAATGTTCGCATCGCGGTCGGGAATGAACTCGGCCAACCCGTGACGATAGAAGTCCAGCCGTTGTCCGCTCATCGTTGGCCACCAGTGTCCGGCGCCGTTTGCCGGCTCGCGCGTCAACCTTGATCTGCCGGCGGAGGCGCCGGAGATTAAGCCCGGCGGGCGAGGGTTTCAAATCCGGCGCAAGGGCTGTAAGCGTGCAGTCGGGCGCAGTCCGCGGTGCGAAAGCGGGCGCTGGGCGAGCCCAGTTTGGCGGGCTGCCCAAAGTATCGGGGCCGCACCGGCGGACCCAGCCCTGATGAATAGATAATTCTTCGCACGCGCCTGCGGGCCGGGGACCCGTTCGGGCGGCGGGAACCGCGGGCTGGGGGCGGCCAGGGCTTGGGGTAGGGGGTGGCCACGAAGATTTTTTTTCTTCGCAGGCGCTTTTTTCTGGACATTCTCGGATAAGCATGATAACTTATCCGGCATGAAAATCCCCGAGCACCCCACACTCATTCGCCGCCTGCGCGACGCGCGGGTCGCGAAGCTGGTGGCCCGCGTTCCCGTGCTGAGTGGCTCGCTGGTCCGCATCGCCAAGCACTGCGGCCGGGTCGGTTGCCACTGTCAAAAAGGCGAAAAGCACGTCGGCTGGTATCTGACCCGTCCGGTACACGGGAAGACCCAGACCACCTACGTGCCGCAGGAACTGGTGGCGGAGGTCCAAGGATGGATCGCAGAACAGCGGCGGATCAAGCAACTGGTGGCCGAGATCTCGGAGCTGAACCGGGCTCTGATCCGGGCCCACGTGACGCAGCGCAAGCGCCGCGGGACAAGGTCCTAGCCGTCGGCCGGGTGCTGGCCCAGACCGTCCGGCACTTCTGGCCGGATTTTTCCCCCCTGGTTGGCCGACCTGCCGGACACGCGTTTTCAGCCCTTCGTCACGTATCCGCGGAGCTTTCTGTTTTGGTGGGGACTGCTGCTGTTCTTGTGTAAGCTGGGCCGGCTGCGGCAACTGGATTATCAGTTGCGCGACCTCGAGACGTGCGTGCTGGCCAACCTCAACGCCCTGGCGCAGAGCCAGTTGGAGACTCTGCCCGTTTGCGGAACGCTCACACACTTCCTGCGCCACGTGGGCTCGGCCGCGCTCGGGCGTCTGCGAACCCGCATGCTCCGCCAACTCATCCGCAATAAGGTTCTGGATGAGGCCCGCTTGCGGGGCGCCTTCGTGGTCGTGTTAGATGGTACCGGCCATGTCGCGTTCCGCCGTCGCCAACACCCAGAAGAACGGCGGCTACGAGCTGGAGCACGTCTTCGGCCAAGACGAGGGCTTGCTGCGCAGCTTTTACTACCTGCTGCAAATCGCACACCTGATTCTGCAACTGGTTGAGCACGGCAGCCTGCTGCGGCACGCCGCGGCCCAATATGGCCAGACGGTGCGGCGTCTTTACGGCAGTCTGCGCAACGTCGCGGCGCGTCTCCTGGAGTGCCTGCGTTACCGGGTTATCCCGGCCGAGGCCTTTGCCTCGAACATCCGTATCCAAACCGCCTGGACTCTTCGTAAACGCGCCGCCGTAGACGCCTCCCGCTTCGCTGGCCGCTCGTTCCTCTGGGCACCGCCTCCGACCGCGCCAACCTCAGGCCCACGCCTGGGGTCCGCCATCCTGCGCCCGAAAACCCCGCCCCGCCGGCCCCCGCGCCACCCGCTCGCCCGGCGACGCCTATTCATCACCGCTGCGGCGGACCGCGGAGTCTCGACGACCCGCCAGCACGCTGATACGATGCTTGTGCCATTAGGGCCCGGGCGACGGGCGCTGCGCATCGGAGGCCGGCTTGCGTTTTCAGGAGACTTCACGACGGCGACCTGGCTGGATCGTGATATCAGCGCTGTGCTTGGTCTCGCTCGCATCCGCGGCTGAGATGACCGTGGCCCGGCCGGGCGACAACCTGCCGCGCAGACTGGCGGAAGCCGAGAAGACGACCGGGACGCTGTTCCTGACGAAAGGGCTGTACGCGCTTGACGAGCCTCTGGTGGTAAACGGTCCCGTCAGGATCATCGGAGCGGCAAAAGAGGCCGTTATCATCTATCCGGCCAAGGCGTTCAGGGCAGATGCACTGATTGAAGTGGTCGGTGGGGAGAAGCAGAATGTGCGCGGCGTCACAATTAGCCAACTTCTTCTCGCATGCACATACGAGGACGCCGCGGAGGTGGTGAAATGCGGCATCGTACTCGGACGTGATGGCAACCGTTGCGAGTCGAACTCCCACGTGTTGGATCACGTAGGCATCGTGGGGCGTTTCAAATACGGCGTCGTGCTCCTGGGCACCGAACTCTCGAGCCTGCGCGACTGTAGCGTGGTGCTGACGGCGCCGGGCGGCGTCGGGCTGTATGCCAGCCCCGAGAACCGTATTGACTTCTGCAGCGCGCGCCTACAGAAACTGATCGCCGGAGGTACCACGACCTACAACCACGTCAGCGGCGGCGTCCTGGGGGCGGGCCCCGGTGGCAGTAGCGTACGATTTGATGGTTACGTCGTGGCTTGGACCTTCACCAATGTCTTTTTTGGTGTCGCAGCCGAGCCGGGGTCCGAATCAGTGATCCGCCTGCACGGCTTGCAATCGCCGAACAGACTGCTGGTGCCTTCCCAACTGACATTCATCGGCTGCGGCAACGATCAGCTCCGGACGCGTTTCGGACTATATGTGACCAGCGAGCGTCCGGATCGCGTCGGGGCCGACCGTCTGATCTTCGATAACTGCTACCTGCTCTCGCGCGAGTACCCGGTGTGCTGCAAGACCGCCGCAAATGACCCTGGCCCGGAAACCGGCCTGATTCGACATTGGGCCGAGCGAAACAGCCGATTCCTGAAAAACGGGGCGGTACAGGAGGTCCGGCCCTAGACGAGCGAGCCGAGCGAAAGCAGCCGGTTTGGCACGGAGCGTACGAAGGCGATAGATTTGCGTGCACGAGATGGATCTCGAGCAAGGCGTGAAGATCAGGCGCAATGTTCCAAAGTTGGCCGAGGCGGCGCGGGCGGCTGCCCGGCGTGGCGGTGGAGCTTGGTAAGCTTCCGGGCACCGCTTCAGGATTTGCGGATACACGGTGCGTCCGCCTGGGCAGGGCCGACCCTGCAGGCGCCGATGAGGCAGGCCTGTTTGCGGCAGCCGCCCACCTGGGGGTTTGGCGGGGCCTGGTCGGCGCTGGCGCAGATTATGCGCGGGCTTGACAGCGGGGCGGTAGTCCTGGCGGCCGGCGGCAAGCTGCTGACGAAGAGGCGGCGGCATGATTTCAAACCGGGAAGCTTGGCGAGTGCGGTCATGGGGTTGACCTACCTGAGTGATTACGGGTGTTCGTCAGGCTTATCGGCGCTCGATATACGGCCCGGGCAGCGGCGCTGCAGGTCAAAGAGCGCCGGCTTGTGTTTTCGCCAACTTGCCTCAAGCCGCGCGGCGCCGGTGCGCGGGCGCGCGACGGCTGGGCTGTTCTCGGTTATCGAGGCGCCCACCTTGGATGACCGACCGACCAGCGGGCCGCCCGGATTTTCGAGCAGATCATGAACCCGGCCGCAGCCAAGTGGGAAGCACTAACCAAGCCCCTTGAGGGGCTGCTGGGGCGGATTCGCGACAGCGAACGAGTGCGCGGCGAAATCGGCTGGGTGGTGTTTCACTGGGCGGCCGAGTTTGCGCTGGTATTCGCGGTATTGAAGCTGCTAACCACCATTTTGGGGCGGGAGGGCTACGGCGAATATACGCTGGTGGTGACGGCGACGGATTTGGTGGGTGCAGTATTGCTCTCACCCGTGATTCAGGCGTTCCTGCGCACGTACCACCCGGCTGAGCGCGACCAGCACGAAAGACGGGCCGGCTTGCTGGTGTTTCGCTGGTATGCAGCCGCGAGCATCGGGGTGATGACGGCGGGAGCGCTGCTGAGCAAGCCCTTCGCCGCGCAGTTCAACTTGCACCCCTGGTCGGTATTGGTGGGCGGGCTGATCTTCACAGGCTACCAGTTCCGAATGCTCGGGGTAGAGGTGCTCACCATTCGGCGCCGCCGGCGCGCAACAGCCCTGCTCAATTGCGCCTTCCTGGCGACGCAAATACTGTTGTTGTTGCTGATTACGAGCATCTGGGGCGCGACCGCGCAAGGGGCGTTGACTTCGTATGCCCTAGCCGTGCTATTGTTCGCGGCCGTGATTGCGATTCCATTACTGTGCGAGCTGTTGGGTAAACCGGACAACGGCGCATTCAACCTGCGGCCGCTTATATGGAGCTTTGGTGTTCCGGCCGGTCTATTGCTTGTTCTCCAATGGTTTCAGAGCTGTGGCGACCGTTACATTCTGGACCGGTTGGTGGACCGTGAGGCAGTCGGGTGCTACGTTGCCGCCAACCAGGTTGGTTCAGCTCCGTATTTTCTCCTGTACGGCGTATTGGCGACGCTACTGCGTCCGATTGCATACCAGCGCTGCAACGATTGCAATGACGCCCGGGGCCTGTGGGCCGCGGATCGACTGCTGTTGGGCGGGATTGGGGCATATGTTGTGTTGGGCGGGTTAGCCGGGGTGGGCTTTGCGCTTTGTGGCCCGGAACTGCTGGTGCTGTTTTCCAGTGAGCAGTTCGCATTGCCGCGCATAACGTTCGTGGTGCTGGCAGTCAGCCGCGGTTTGCAGCGGCTGGGTTTCTTGCTGGAACTCTTTTTTGCCGTCCATCAGCGCATGAGCGCGCTACTGGCGTTCCGCATCGCGGGCGCCACGTTCACTCTCGCGATTTGCTGGGTAATGACCGCAGGCTGGGGATTACCGGGCGCGGCGCTGGGCAGTTTAACGGCGGCGGCGCTGAACGTGGGGCTGATTGTCCTCGGTCCGGGTGGAGTCCTCCACATGATCCGCGCGGCGCGCCGGAGCCTGCGGGCTCAGGTATCAGAGCCACGGGGCGTGCCTGCAACCAGTGTTGCGCGCGTGGAGGGCTTGGTGCAGACAAGGGATTTGGGAGATGCCAAATGAGCACCGACCAACTGGCTGAGAGCTTGCTGCGGCGGCACTTGAACGGCCGAAATGTGGTGGTATTCGCGAAAAATCTCGGCCCCTACCATGTAGCGCGCTTCCGGGTTCTGGGGCGACGGCTCGCCGGCTATGGGGCGCATTTGGTGGGCGTCGAGCTGGCTGCGGCAGAGAAGGCCTATCCCTGGCGCGTCAGCCGTGACGCACTGGAGTTCCAGTGGCGTACGCTGGCCAGCGACGGCGCGGTAGAGGACATCTCAGGCTGGGGTCAGCGCCGGCTGACGCGGAAATGTCTGGAGGAATTGCAGCCCGTAGTGACCGTGGTCCCCGGCTGGTCAGACGCCTTTCTGCGTTATGCGTTGGCCTGGTGCAGGTCCGGGCCGGGCATCTGCCTGGTTGCCGGGGATTCCACGGCTGACACGCGCCGTACGGATTACGAGCCCAAGCGGCGCTTGAGATTATTGGAGTTGTACAAGCGCTGGCTGCTTCGGGGCGTGGACGGGGCGTTGGTTTCCGGGGATGCCTCACGTGATTATTTCGCCAGTCTGGGCGTGCCGCGCGAGCGCATCTTTCTCAAATACGACGTCGTCGACAACGAGTACATAGCGCAGCGCGCCGAACAGGCGCGCCGGGCTGCGACCTCGCTCCGCGTGCAGTACAAGCTCCCACAAGAGTTCTTCTTTTATCCCGCCCGTCTGTTACGCATAAAGAACCATTTTCGACTTCTCGAAGCGTACGAACTGTACCTGCAACGTGCGGGGGACTCGGCGTGGGGCCTGGTCATGCTGGGCGATGGCCCGGCGGCTCAAGAGGTGGACGCGGCCATTGCGCGCCTTGGCTGCCCCAAGATCGTGCGGCGGCCATTCGCGCCGTTGGAGGTAACGGCGGACCATTACGGATTGGCTTCCGCGCTGGTATTTCCCAGCCTCCGGGAGACGTGGGGGTTGATCGTAAATGAGGCCGCCGCAGCCGGGCTGCCCTTGCTGGTCGCCAGGAATTGCCCGGCCACCGATCACTTGGTGCTCCCGGGCCAGAACGGCTGGCACTTCGACCCGGAGCGTCCGGCACAGCTGGCCGAGCTGTTCTGGCGGATGTCCTCTCTGTCGGTTGAAGATCGCGAACGCATGGGGGCGATCAGCCGGCAGGTCGTCGCGACGTGGGGTCTGGAAGGCCATGTGGATGAGGTGCTGAAAGCGGTCGCCGCGGCAATGCAGGCGCGCGGCTGGACCGTAGACTTGTAATTGGGTTTCGAGATGCGCAACATTCGATTACTCGCGGCATGTTTGAGCCGAAGGATCTCACGGACGCCGCCCGTGCCCGCGCCGCGTTGAGGAATTTCTGCAATGAACTTGCTTGCGATATTCGTACTGGTCGTGTCGAGCGTCGTGCTGACCCTGCAGGCACGGAAGTTCTACGGCGCCTGGATCAATCCGGTCTCCGCGTTTTGCGTGCTCTCCTTCTTTCATAACTGGATCGGATCGCTCCTCAACGTTTTTGTGGAAATAGAATGGGGCGTCAATTCCCCCGAGTCGGCCCGTACGGCTGTCCTGTTCGTAAATGCCGTCGGTCTGTGGTGTTTCGCGCTGGGCGCCTGGCTGGTGCGCAACTCCGGGGTGCGGCACCAGAGTAGTGCGGTGCGCACACGTATCCCCTTGGTGCGCGTCTTCGAGTGGGGCTACTGCGCGATAGCGGGTTTTATGTTGATAATGCCCTTCATCATGGCCGGCGGCTTCGCGCGGGCCTACGGCGAGGGTCAGGCCGCGCACGCCCCGACTTCTACAAACTTCGCCCAATTGCTGAACATGCGCCAGGCGCTGCTCATCGCAGGCTATACCACCAGCACACTGCAGGGCCGCAAGCGGGCCCTGTTTTACATCGGGGCCTTCTGCTTCGAAATTCTGATAGCGCTGCTGTCGGGAGGCCGCAAGGCCTTGATGATCACCGCCGCCGGGCTGTTGATCGTGTACGTTAGCACGCACCGCGTGCGCTTGGCCACGACGCTGCGCACGGCGTTTGTACTGCTCGTGGTCGGTTATCTGAGCGTCGCCGTCAACGTCTGGCGCGCCGGATTCAAGCTACCCTTCCGCGAGCGCTTCAGCCGTTTCACGCATGGCATGGCGTCCAAAGAATTCGAGGAGCATCTGATTAAAGGACTCATGTCCGCCGATTCGGAGGGTGTGCAAAGCTGGGTGTACCGGCTCTGGTTTCAACGCGGGCACCAGCCGCTCCTGTATGGTAGGTCCTACGTGCAGGCAGCCGTCAACATGGTCGTGCCGCGTGAGTTTCAGGGCTCGCTGGTGGACTACCAGGCGGCCTATTTTTTCAAGGACCGCGCCTATCGCGGCGCCACGAAGACCGGTTATGACTTCACCTTTACCGCTGAAGCGTTACTGAACTTTGGTCCCTGGCTGGCCGGCCTGTCATTCTTGATGCTGGGAATGGGCGTCGGAACGCTGTACGCCCGATGGCGCCACACCGCGTCGATCACTTTGGCCATGCTCTACTTCTATACGTTCGCCGTACTGACCGTCACCTTGCGCGCAGACTCGACCGCCTGTTTCCGATATCTGTGGTTTGGCTATGGGCCGTTGCTGGTGGTTGCGCACCTGCTGTCGCGCGGCAAGGTGCCCGCGAGCACGCT
>JAAYXS010000836.1 GCA_012515775.1 Phycisphaerae bacterium | reverse complement strand
CTGCCGGAGGATCGGGGCACTTCGCACTTTTGCGTGGCCGACCACCTGGGCAACGTCGTTGCTCTGACCGAGACCATCAACGGCGTCTTCGGCTCGCTGGTCGTGGCCGAGCCCTACGGGATTCTTCTGAATAACGAGATGGACGATTTTCTGACGGTGCGTGGGCAGGCGAATCTGTACGGCTTGCTGCAGGGCGAGGCCAATCTCGTGGGGCCCGGCAAGCGGCCGTTATCGAGCATGTGCCCGACCATCGTCGTGCAGGGGGGGCGTCCGGTGCTGGCGCTGGGCGGCTCCGGCGGACCGCGGATCATCACCGGCGTGGCCCAGGTGCTGCTGAACGTGATGGAGTTTGGCGAGTCGCTGGACGGCGCAGTGGAGGCCGTTCGCCTCCATCACCAGTGGCAGCCCGACGTAGTGTTTTTCGACGGGCAGCCTGCGGCGGACTTGTGGGGCGCGCTCGAGGGGGCTGGGCTGAAGATCAGCGATCAGCGGCGGGGCGCCGTGGTACAAGCGCTGCAGATTCTTCCGGACGGCACGCTCATGGGCGTCAGCGATCCGCGGCGCGGCGGGCGTCCGGCGGGCGTGCCGTAGCCGAAGCCGAGCTTTTGCGCGGCGATGAGGGAAAAGAGGACCTCCCGGCCATTGGCGGCGCGGGAGGTCCACGGGGCGTACCGAAATCACGCCGGAGGCAAAGGTCCGCGTTCTACTGCACCAGCAGCGTGTTGTAGCTGGGGTCCTGGGGGAACGTGTAGTCCACCCAGCCGGTCCAGAGATTCTGGTAGAGATTCGTTAGCGGCGCCTGGAACAGATCGGCAATTGTCTCGTTAGTGTTCGCGAAGCCAGCCGCTACGCCCTGTGAGATGGCCTGATTTCCCACGCCGGCGACGAAATTAGTGTACGGGTCGGTAGCCGCGAACGGCCGACAAGTGAACGGGGCAGCCAACATCAAGCCGGCCAGGGCCAAGCAAGCGAATCTAATTCGGCTCATCGATTTCCTCCATGTAATCAAACCAGTTTCCCTAAAGCCTAAACGCGTTGTACTCGGACGGGTCCGAATCAACAGCGACATTGCGTAGGCACGAAGCTAAACCGCACCAAAATGATCCAACTGTAGCAAGATCCATACCGTGTTCGGAGTCGATTTGGGGACATTCGCAAGATCATGCGCCACAGCGACTTAGGGTAAGGTAAACGGGACTGGTTCGAGCACATCGGAAAGGCGACGAATGACGGCCATTCGCCACCTCGACCAGGCGAAGATATGGAAGTTCTTTTCGGCCAAGATGTTATGTGCGATTTGCGAGGCAGGTGCATGACGAACGCTGACGTGAGGCCGTCGGGCATATCGGTTGCCGCTCTTTTGGTGTTATCAAGTTCAAATGGTTTGATTATCGTTTTATCTATTAAAGCGGCCGTTGACAGCCTCCGCCCGGTCGGGTAACTAGGAGCACGCTCTGCATCGTAGGCGGAGTGACTGGCAGGAGGTCTTGTGTGAGCGGAGCTATGATGCTGCTGGCTGAGTTTGGTACGACGTACTACGTCGTCCTGGGCGTGCTGTTGATCGGGGTGATCATTCTTTGGAGAGTTCTAAAGGCCCGCGGCGTTAACTAAACCCGGGTGCAGCACTCATAAACTGATAGATGCTACGCCGCCCTTTGTGTGTGGCTCAAAATGCCGACTGCCGAAACTGGACCGCAGTCCTGCTGGCCTGCGATTGCGCGCGATGCCATCGAGCACGCAGTGCGCTATGGTGAAGCCGCGGCAGATGGCGCCGCGCCGGCTCAGCCTGAGCCTGAGGTTGGGGGCGTCTTCGTCACACTGCATAAACTCGGCCGCCTGCGCGGCTGCATGGGCGTGCTGGAGCCGCAAGAATCGCTAATCGCAACCGTGCGCCAAGCGGCGGTCTGTGCGGCCTTGCGAGACCCGCGTTTTCATCCGGTAACGGCGGCAGAACTCGCGGCGGTTGAGATCGAAGTGTCTGTGATGTCCCGGCCGCAGCGGTTGCGCGACCTGCAGCAGCTCGAACTGGGCCGGCACGGGATCATCGTCGGCCGCGGCCGCAACCGCGGTTTGTTCCTGCCGCAAGTTGCGACGGAATACGGTTTCAGCCGCGAGGAATTCCTTTCGCGCTGTTGTAGCGAGAAGGCCGGTTTGCCGCCGGACGCGTGGCGAGACCCGCGTACCGAAGTGCTCATCTTCACGACGGATGTTTTCACTGAAGTGACCTGAGCCGGCTGCGGCAATTCGCCGCCGGCCCGGTGGAGCGGTTGCTCCGCCCGGCAAGTGCATCGCTCCAGGCAGAACCGCCCCGCCGCCCGGTCATTCTGGTTGCGCGCGTCGGCTCCGCGAATTCGTCTTGCAGCGGCATTAATGCAACGGGAGGGCGAGCCTTTCAGACTCGCCCTCCCGTCTAAAGTTTTGCGGACGACGAACTAGCGACGCCGGCCGAGCAACAGCAACCCGCTCGCCAGCAGGGCCAAGCCAGCCGGCTCCGGGATGATCTGGAAGTAGTGCGTTCCGCCGCCGAGATCTCCGGCGGTCAGACTGAAGGCCAACTGCGAGTTCATGTCGCCCGCCCCAAACGGAAGCGGCGTGTAAGGGACGTACGCCAGCGTGCTGGTGCTGCCGGTCGGGTTCGAGACCCCCGGCAGCACTTCCTCGAAAAGAGTACCGCTGGGGACCAAACCGTTGTAATGAGTAATAAGGATACCACCTGCCGGAGGAACAGCCAGCATGGCGACGCCGTTGTTGTTTGTGTCAGTCACATTGACGGCCAGTCCAACCGATGCGCTGGGCGCCGCCAAGTTCGCGAAGCTCAGTTGAGGCATCGTGATGGTGAAGACGGTGTCGGTGGAGCCCGATTGAACCGCGAAAGCGCCGGCGATCTTCTTGGTTGAGTTCAACTGCAGAGCCAGGTTCGCATTCTGCAGCGTAGCGATGGGCGTGAAGAACTCGTCGAAGATGAACTGCGTCCCGGTGTTCCAAATGTAAGTGTCGGTATTTGCGTTGTAGACTAACTGGTCCTGCGTGAACTCCAGGACACCGGTGCCGGAGGCATTTGACGCCTCAATCCTGAATATCACTTCGGAAATATCGGACAAATCTGCCAGCGCGCCCGAAGCCAGCGCCAGCACCAGTCCTATCGACAGGCACTTTGTACTCATGCACCTCTCCTCTCTCTCCTCTACCGCTCCGCGTGCCGTCCGGATAGCACCGGGGCTTCAGCCGCTGCTTAGCGGCGCCGCAGCACACAAACCCCAAGGGCCAGCAGAAGTAGTCCGGCCGGCTCGGGGACAATTTCGAAATTCGAAGAACCGCTGGCGAAGCCATTCGCCGAGAGCGTGAAGGCGATCTCCGCGCCCATGTTGCTCACGGAGCCGATTGGAAGGTAAGCCCCGCCGCCTGGGTAAGCGAAATCGCCAACTGCGAACTCCGTGGGACCTGCGGTGATTGGGCCGATCGCCTCCGCGAAAGTGACCGAGTCGTTGTAGTAAGCGCGGTAAGCTCCGCCTCCTGCATGCAGGCCGACGAGGGAGACGCCCGAGCCCATAACCGTGAACGCAGCGTCCGCACGGGCGGTTGCTTCTGCGATCGTGGGGAACGACAGCACGCCCGAGGTCACGATCACGTCGGTGGGAGTATCGCCCGCTTGAAACGAAAACCCCATGGCGATCTGTGGGTCGGCGTAGATGGCGATGTAGCTGTCGTCCTTCACGATGGTGCCGACAACCTGATCACCACTCATCAAAGGAATGTCTTCATTGGGCGACCAGAAGAAGTTGTCCCCTTCCCACGTGCCCTGGTCAGCCGTGATTTCCAAGACGCTGGTACCGCGGCCGGAGGACGCAGTTATTCTAAGCACAACTTCGGAAACGTCGGCCAGCGCGCTGCCCGCCACAAAAGACAGCACGATCACCAGCGCGCCAAGCGCCCGAATTCTTGATCGCTCTAGTTTCATGACAATCCTCTTTCCTGGATCGGGCGGCAAGCTTCATGCGCCCATCACTCCGCGGCTACATGCGGCCACGGGCCACAATAGCCGACTGAGACTCCTCGCCCCTGTAAATCAATTACCTTTCTACCACAAATCGTAGTATCGGTTCAAGGGCAAATTAGCCAGTTGGGTGGGACCAAGCGCTTCAGTGTGCATAAGTTCCTGAAAACTAGAGACTTATAGCCGCCGCTGGTTTTTTGTTGCATGAAAGGGGCGACTTGCGGCCAGGGCAGTCCGTTTTTTTTCGGACGTTGCGCCCCCAGCACCGGCAATAATGAACGGAAAAGTCAGAAAATGCGGATTTTTCTTGTACGCGGACCACGAAAACGGTCCCGTTGCGGGTGCGGTTGCCGCCAGGTACAAACGCGGACATGTCAGGTTGCGGTCGCTTTTCCGCCCTCGCGCTGGCGATACTCCTGCCGAGTGTCGCGTACGGATTTTCATTTGCCCGGCCACCGCTGGCGTACCGCTTTGAACCCGGCGATCGGCTGGTGTACGAACTTCGCTCTGAGAGCACGCTGCTCACGACCGGCGCGGTGGCCGAGCGCTGTTTCGGTCAGGTCGAAATATGGTGCCTGGCGCTTGAGGACGGCGAGGCGCTCCTCCTGCTAGATTTCATACGTTTGGTCGATAATCGAGCTGAGCCGATGCGCGGCGTAGTTTTGCGGATCGACAGCCGGGGCCGGCCAACGATGACGCCTGCCATGCAGGAGCAGGCGGTTGAGATGGAAAGCGCATGGGAGGTCCTGCCGGTCCAAGCCAGCGCGGTTGAAAGCGGAAGCTCATGGAGCGCGCCAGCCGACCTCTTCGGTCGCCGGCGACATTGTCGCGGCGAAGACGACGCCCAGCAGCCGGGCACGGCACGCGTGGAGTTCGTAACCGGCTATCCGCCTGGCGCTGGCGAGGTGTTGGGACATTCGTGCCGGGGGAAGTACTGGTTCGACCGGGCGGCGGGATGCGTTACTCGCTTTGAGAAGATCGAGATTGAAAAGCTGGCCAATCGGCAGACTGAATCGACGGGAGTTCTACGTGAGCGCACCAGCATGCCGCCGGGCTGGGCTCAGCGCCGCGCCGCCGAAGCCGAGCAGTGCGAACTCGCGGTGCGGCGTGAAAGCAGCTTGCTGAGGCAGATACAAGATCGTCCCGAAACGGTCGAGGAGGCGCTGCGCAGCCTCGACCGGCTCTGGGCCGGGCTGGCCGCCGAGCTTGCTCGCCAGGAGTCCCCGTTCCGCACGCTGGCTCGTGCCAAGCGGCAGCGCTGGGCCGCAGAAGCCGACCAAGTCCGGCACAT
>JAAYXS010000835.1 GCA_012515775.1 Phycisphaerae bacterium | reverse complement strand
GCGAGAAGGGGCAGCAGGACCAACACCAGGATCGAGCCGATGTCCTGCACGAGCGAGATGATGGTCGATGTCACGCTCGCGGGCGAATCGGTTTGCCCGCGATCACTGAAGTAGTTGATCATCACCGGCGTGCTGCTGATAGCCGCGGCCGAGCCGAGGATCACTGCCGGCAACAGTCCGGTTAGTCCGAACGCATAGAGCAGCACGGCGCCCAGCAGGGCCGTGACGCCGAGCTGCAAGACCGCCCCCAACAGCAGGCGCGGCCCGCTGCGCACCAGTGGGGTCACTGAAAGTTCCAGCCCGACTACGAACAACAGCAGAACCAAGCCGAGTTCGGCAAAAAAGCGCACGTCCTGCTGGGCGATTAAGTTGAAACCTGACGGGCCGATCAGGATGCCTGCGATGAGGAAACCGAGAATGGCGGGCGCACGCAGGATGCGCATCAACCACGCCGCCAGCAGGGCCGCGCCGAAAAGAACCACGATTTCGGTAAGCGCGTTTTCCATGTCGGGTGCTCGACGGGGTGAGACTATACGACGAAAGGGGCGTGCGTTGCCAGACCTGTGCGGGAACATTACGCGAGCGCCCCTACTTGCACCGATGCCCTTCTTAAAACTCGCGATTGATCGCGCCGTGGCGGAAAGCCGCCGGCACGTGCCGCCGCCGTAACAGGTTTCTGAACGCCGGCTTAAATCCGGCTTAGGGACGGCGGCGAATTTCACGGCGCGGCATGGCAAAACCTCGCAGCGGCGCTAAAACCTGTCAGACCAAGGATTGGAGCATGAGTTTGCACATACAGTTGCCGCCCGAGCCCGAGTTTGCCGAGCTGATCTCGCCTCAAGAATGGCGGACTTACGCGCAGATTATCGAGGCAGCCGAGGCGCGCCAGGTCCCGATCGCAGTGGGGGGCGGGCTGGCATTCTCAGCCTATTCGCAGCGCTGGCGTAGCACCAAGGACATAGACTTCTACATATTCCATAAGGACGTGGAGGAGATGATTGATATAGTGCACGGGGCCGGTTTTCAGGATTACTTCGAGAAGCTCCCTTATGACCGGGGTTGGATTTACCGGGCCCACCGCGACGGCATCATCGTCGACCTGATTTGGAGCATGGCCAATTACCTGGCTGAAACCGACGCGGGTTGGCTCAGCGGCGGTGCGGAGTTTCAGGTGAGCGGCACGACCGTCAAGCTGTTGCCGATCGAGGAGCTTATTTGGGCGAAACTGTACGTGTTGCAGCGCGATCGCTGTGACTGGCCCGATCTGCTGAACCTCATTTACGTCCGGGCCGGGCAAATTGACTGGGAACGCCTGCTGCGGCGGGTCGGGCCGGACGCCCGGCTGCTGGGCGGCGTGTTGAGCGTGTTTTCCTGGATGTGCCCGGAGCGAGTCCAGGCCATTCCGGAATGGGTGTGGCAGCGCGTGGGACTTGTGCGCCCGGCGGAGTGCGACCAGCCGCCAAGTGCACCCGAGGGCGGCCGGGCTGCGTTGCTGGACCGGCGTCAGTGGTTTGGGCCGGGTATTGAGCACCGCGCATAGGTGAGACGTGGAAATCGGGGCGATGAACAACCCGCAAGCCGACCTGGGCACGGAACTGCGCGCCATAGCGAAGGCCGGCTTCGACTTTCTGGATTTGACGCTGGAGCCGCCGGCGGCCGCCAGTTGGCGCGTTGACGTGCGTTGGTTGCGTGCGGCCCTGCAGGAACACGGCTTGGGCGTGGTCGGCCATACTGCGTACTACCTGCCGATCGCCAGCCCGTTTGAAGAGGTGCGGCTGGCCGCGGTGAGCGAACTGAAGCGCTGCCTGACGGCGTTCGCCGAGCTTGGCGTGCGGTGGATGAACGTACACCCGGATCACTATGCCCCGCATCACGATCGCAAGTTCTTCATCGAGCGCGATCTGGAGAGCCTGAGCGAGCTGCTGGACGCCGCCCGGCAAGT
>JAAYXS010000834.1 GCA_012515775.1 Phycisphaerae bacterium | reverse complement strand
CGAGCTTGCGGGCCGCGGTCTTGGCCATGGCCTGTTGCGGGTCTTCGTCGATCGTCAGGGCGACGACCGCCGCGCCGTACTGCCGCAGCAGCCCCGCGATGCGGGCCAGCTTCTCCTCACCATCCTCAAGATGCACCGAGTTCACGATGCACTTGCCGCCGGCGAGCTTCAGACCGGCTTCGATGACCTCCGGCTGCGTGCTGTCGAGCATGAGCGGAACGGCCACCTCGCGCGCAAAGCGGTCGACGACCCGCTGCATGTCAGTAACGCCGTCCCGCCCAACGAAGTCCACGCAGACGTCCAGCACGTGCGCCCCCTCACGCACCTGTGCGAGCGCCATTTCGACCAGGCCGTCCAGATTCTCCTCGGCCAGCAGACGCTTGAATTTCCGCGAGCCGTTTGTGTTGCAGCGTTCGCCGATCAGCAGACAACTCGTTTCCTGGCGCAGGGCCGTGGCGGAATACAGGCTGCTGACGGCCGGCTCTCGCTGCGGTTTGGTGTTCGAGGGCCGGGCGGTTTCGTGTCCCGGGCTGGAGCCGTGGTGCTTCGCGGCGCCCGGACCTCGGATAGCTTGGACCACGGCGGCTAGGTGCTCGGGCGTGGTTCCACAACAGCCACCAACCAGCTTCACGCCGTCGGCCTCAACAAACTCGCGCAGCCAGCGTGCCAGCTCCGCGGGCGTCAAGGGAAAACGCGGCTGACCATTCAAGAGGCTTGGTATTCCGGCGTTGGGCAGAACGGCGAGGTGGCGCGAGCTATGGCCCGCCAGGAAACGCACGTGCGCGCTCATTTCCTGTGGTCCGGTCGCGCAATTCAGGCCGAAGATGTCCACCTCCGGAAAGGCCTCGATGGCCGCCAGGGCTGCCGGCAACTCGGTCCCGATCAGCATAGTGTTGCTGGTCTCGATCGTGATCAGTACTGCCAGGGGCACGCGGCGCGAACAGCGTTCGAACGCCAGGCGGGCCGCCTGAATGGCGGCCTTGGTTTGCAGGATATCCTGGCACGTTTCAATCATGATGAGATCGACGCCGCCGTCGAGCAGCCCGCGCATCTGCTCCAGGTAACCGGCCAGCAGCTCGTCATAGTTCGTCTGCCGCAGCGAAACCAGGCGCGTCCCCGGGCCGACCGAACCCGCTACGTAGCGCGGCTGCTTCGGCGTGCTGTAGGCCGAGGCGACGCGCTGCGCCAGTTGGGCGGCCTGCACGTTCAGCTCGTAAGTCCGCGCGGCCAGGCCGTATTCGTTCAGCACGCCGCGATTGGCGCCGAAGGTATTCGTCTCAACTATGTCGCAGCCTTGCTCCAGAAAGGAGCGATGGATCTGCTCGATCACATCCGGCCGCGTTTCGATAAGAATCTCTGAACAATTCTCCAGGCCGCGGTAATCGCTAAGGGGCAGGTTGAAAGCGTGGATATTGGTGCCCATGGCGCCGTCGAAGATGAGCACCTGGTGAGGCAGCAAGTCGAGAAGCGGCGGTTTGCCTGTTTGCACGCGGGATACTCCAGGCCGGCTGCCTGACGGTTCGGTCGGGGCTCACGCACGCCTACCGGCGCCGGGCCGGGACGCCACAGCGGCGTCCGGCCGGATCCGTGACGGCCGTCCTCGCAAAGCGGGTCGACTGCGGCGTGCTTGGGTCGCTTGCAGCGCTGCGGTCCTTACAACGGGCTTGTCAGCCGGCGAACGTTTGATAGTATAGCTTGTTTGACGTTTATCGGCTCTACCATTACAGGTTGGTTTCGGAGCACTGCGCCCATGGCGGATGTCAGTAGCGAGCTCGCAGCTTTTTTTGAGACGGGTGAAGTAAATCCCGAGACGATTGAGCGCATTGCGGACCTGGCGCACGCGACTTTCGCGG
>JAAYXS010000151.1 GCA_012515775.1 Phycisphaerae bacterium | reverse complement strand
GCGGGCAGCCATAACTCACCGTGCCCCCGACCGCCGCCGGGGTAACTTACCGGCGGCGGTGGGGAGCCAGTGATGCGGCGGCCGGCAACCTCTACAGCCGGCCGCTTATCAGCCGCAGGCGGCGTGCGGCTCCGGCCGCACGCCGCCCCGGCGGCCAAAGTGAATGAAAAATGTCCACAGGCAGACGCTAAGAGGCACGATGGCAAATGCCGGATGCCAAATGCCGGTTGGCAAATGCCGGCTGCCAAATGCCGGATGCCAAAGGCCGGGCTGCCAAGGGCCGGATGGCAGAAGCGCGAAGCCAAATGCGCCAAATGCTAGATACAGAATGTAAACGGGGGCTGAGAAGCGAGAATTGGAAGAAGCCGCGATGGAATATGAGGAGGCATCGAAGATGCGCACTACGGAGAGCAGAAGTCGCAAGGCAGAACTGCGAACTCATAACTGTCGGAGGGTGGGGCCGGCGATTGTCGCCGCGGCCGCAATCCTGTTTTTGGGTGCCGCGCCGTTGGCGGCGGGTATCAATCTCGAGTGGCGCCCGCTCTTTCAGACGGTGCGCGCAGGCGACCAGGTTGCGATCGGCCTGTACGCCGTCTCCGACAGCGACGAGGACCAGCACTTCAACTCGGCCCAGGCCATCATCTTCTGGGACCCGACGGTGCTGCAACTGACGGGCACTGACGTGACCGGCAGCATCGGCCTGAGCACGTCGGCCTTCCTGTTCGGCAACTCGTTCGGCTTGAACGAGGCCGACCCGCCGGCCGACGGCGATGCCCTGTGGGTCGGCATGGTGTCGCTGGGCGAGACGCGGCCGGCGCACCCGGCCCCGGAGGGCTCGCTGTTGACGTACATCACCTTCACCGCGCTGGTCGAAAGTGACATCGAGGGCACGGCCGTGAGCCTGGTTCGAAGTGTCACGCTGCCGGGCCACCCGACGGCGCGTAGCAAGGTGATGTCCGGCACGCACGACGCGCTGGGGACGTTGAGCGGTCCGGCGATAGTGGACGTGCTGGGCATGTGCGGCGACGTCAATTGCGACGGGGCGACGAACGTTTTCGACATTGATCCGTTTGTGCTGGCGTTGGTGGACCAAGAGGGTTACGAAGCCGCTTTTCCGGACTGCGATTACTTGCGGGCGGATACTAACTGCGATGGTCACGTGAATGTGTTCGACATCGACCCGTTCGTGGAGTGCCTGGTGGTGGGCGGACACACGTGTGATTGAGGCGCCAGCGCGGGCGGGCAGGCGGCGGATCCGAGCCCGAAGCGCTAGCGAGGGCAAGGGATCGAGGGATCTAGGGATCAAGGGATCTAGGGATCAAGAAATGCGCACTGCTTGAGCTGCGCTTCAGGCAGTGGCATCTATGAGCGAACCGTCGTCATCCATTAGCGAGCCGTAGTCAAGTGCGTTGCGGAGCCGTTAGCGAGGGCATGCCCGCGCCGCTGTGCGGCTTGGGCATGGCACCCGGCACCCGGCGCGGCTTGGGCAAGGCACCGGGATTTCGCACCCGGCGTGGGATGCCCTTTATCACCCTATCACTCTATCACCTTATCACCCTATCGCGGCCCGGCACTGCTTGTAGCTGCCCTTTCAAGCAATGGTGCACACGTCGGCGCTGCCGCCGGCGCTATGGCGCATGTGCCGGCGGCTTCTGCGGCCGGTTGCGCGGCCAGCATGCGCCAGGTCCACAGCAGCAGCAGTACCGCCAAAGCCAGCAGCGCTGCGCCGAGGGCCTGGTGGGCGGTGGTTATGACGGCGTCAATCAGTCCGGGCGGATTGTCGGGGGCGTCGTTTCCGGCAACTACCAGGGCCAGGACGCCCAGTGTGAGTTGGCAACCCACCGCCGCCAGCAGCCAGAGGCCGCTACGACGCAAGGGCGCGGCCCGCTCGTACAGCCCCCAGGCGCGCACGCCGGCTGCGACCGCAATCAGCGCTACCAGCACCGCCAAAGTGACGTGGATCGTGAGAGCCCAGTGCCCGGCGCTGACCATGTCGGCCGGTTCGGCGGCCAATTCGTAGCGCAGCTTGGCCAGGGCCCACGTCAGATGGCGCACGAGCGCTCCGAACCCGAGTTGCGCGAGCAGCGCGATCAGCAGTGCTACGCCAAGCAGCCGGTCCACTCCCGCACCGGCGGCCGCGTAACTGGGAGTGCTGCGCTGCCAGCGTCGCGAGCGCACGAGCGCCAGCGCGACGAGCAAGCCGAATACCATCTGCCCAAAGACGCCGTGCACGATCGCGAGGACCACGCTGGGCTGCGTGTCGGCCGGATCGGCACTGAAGGTGAAGCGTCCGGTGACCCGCAGGCCGCCGAGTGTGCCCTGGATTGCGACGCATACCAGTGCACCCAGCGCCAGCGCTCGCACGGCCCGGCGGGGCTCGGTGCGGAAGACGTGGATTGTGAGAACGAGCGTCGTCAGCCCAACCAGCGAGCCGAACAGGCGATGGGCATGTTCCAGGAAGACGCCGCCGGTCATGCGCGACAGCGGGTACAGGAACATGTTGTACGTTTCGGTGTTCGGCCAATCCACGACCGCCAGCCCCTCGTCCAGACCGGTCACCAGTCCACCGATCATCAGGAGCATGAACGTCGCGCAGGCGGCCACCGCGGCCAGGCCGCCGTGCCAGTCGGGCGGTTCAGGCAGCGGGCGCCGGCGGAAACTGCCCCAGGCCGCTCCCAAGCCGGTCAGGACGACGGCCGCCGCCAGCGTTCCGCCGATCCACAACGGCGCCGAGGGCCGCAAGTGGTTCGGCTGGTCGCCGCCGAAGGCGCTGGCCACCGCGAGCAGGTTGATTGCGCCGGTGAGCAGTCCGGCCTTGACTCCGCCGGCGATGCCGCGTGACGTGTAGCGGCCGACCACGACGCCCGCGCCGACGTGGCATGCCAGCAGCAGTACGGCGGCCAGGCAGAGGATTGCGAACACCAGGGCGGGAGTTTGCAGGTGCAGCTCCAGCAGGCGCGAGGTGTACGCAATTGCCCACATCAGCACGGTCGTGCCGAAGCCGACGGCGAGCAGATCACCAGTGCCGGTTCGCGATGAATGCTTGGCGGTCATTCTGCACGTCCTAGCGGTTGAGCAGATCGGGCGCGTAGCGCACCGGGTCGACCTCGCGGTATTGCTGGATACTGGGCTGGTAGGCGGTGGAGTCCAACAGCACCAGTCCGATGAACAAGCCGACAAAGCAGAGCGTTACGAACAGGATGAATGCAATGAACGGCTTCTCGTAGCGCAAGTGCATGAAGAAAAGGCCGACCAATATCGCCTTGATCGTCGCGATCAGCAGGGCGATCCACAGGTTGCCCACGTGGCCGAGATCCAGCCAGGGCACCATGGTCACGCCCACCGTGACGGCGGTGAGCGCCAGCAGCGCGACCAGCGTCAGAACCAGCACCCAAAGCGGAACGAAGTGGCCGACTCTGGCGGGGGCCGTTTCAATTGCCGGACTTGCGGGCGCGGTCATGCGTTCCTCGTTTAGTGGATCAGGTATAGTAATGGAAACAGATAAATCCAGATTACGTCCACCAAATGCCAATATAGGCCAACCATTGCCACGGGGGTGAAATACGCCGGGCTGAACGCGCCCTTCAAGGCGCGCCACGCCACCCACGCGATCAACGCCATTCCCGCGATTACGTGCAGCCCATGCAGCCCGGTCATGAGGAAATAGACGCCAAAGAACGTTTGGACATTGTGGACCTGTTGCTCGGTCCGGGGCGCAGCGGAAGCGGCCGTCCGGCGCAAGCCGGGCGGGCCCAGCGATGCCGGACGGAAGGCCGGGTCGGGCTCGCCGGTCTCCGCTGTCGCGGCCTCAATATTTTCCGAGGCGGAAACTGCGGCGGGGACGGCCGGCTCACCGAACGCGACCGCCGGCGCTTCGGCCGCGGCAGATGCGTTTTCAGCGTGCGGCTGGTAATGAATTCCCCAGAGCAGCCCTTCTTTCCACTTGTGCTCGTACTCGACGAACTTGATCCCCAAGAAACCGAAGCCGCCGAGCAATGTCAGGCAGAGCAGCGCCACCGCGGTTCGGCGGCGGCCGTGTTGCGAGGCCCATACCGCGGCGGCCATGGTGAAGCTGCTGCAGAGCAGGATGACTGTATTGATCGCCCCCAATGGCTTGCTCAGGAACTGGTGCGCGTACTCGAAGACCTCGGGATGGTTGGTACGAAACACGGCGTACGCGCAGAACAGGCCGCTGAACAGCAGAATTTCAGTCGCCAGGAAGATCCACATGCCCTGAACCGCGGCTTCGAACTGCTGAGACGCCGTGTGAAAGTGGTGCGCCACATGCGCCTGGGGCGTGTCAGTCAGCGAGGCATGCGTCTTGGCTGCGGTGGACATGGCCCGTTATCCCTTTGAAACCGTGGCCGGCACCGGCACGATACGGCGATACCCACCGCTGGCCGGATCGTACTCAATGTTGCGGAAATCATAGGGGTCGCGCACCGGCGGCGGAGTCTCAAAATTGTACGTGGGCGGCGGCGAACTGCACTGCCATTCGAGCGTCGCCCCGCCCCAGGGGTTGGCCGGGGCGCGCCGCCCGCGCACCAGGGAGTGCAGCAGATAGGCCGCCATCAGGACAAAGCTGACCGCCATTATGTATGAACCGGTGGTGGACAACTGATTAAGAAACGTAAACTCGGGCGGATAGTTGTAGTAGCGGCGCGGCATGCCGTGGGTGCCCATTATGAACTGCGGGAAAAAGGTCAAATTGAAGCCGATGATGACCAGCACGAACGCCGTCACCCCCCAGCGCTCGCTGTACATCCGGCCGGTTATCTTGGGCCACCAGTAGTGCATGCCGCCCAGCATGGCGATCAGGGCGCTGCCCAGCATGACGTAGTGAAAATGCGAGACCACAAAATACGTGTCGTGCAGGTGGACGTCGGTCGCCAGGGCTCCCAAGAACAGGCCCGTCAGGCCGCCGATACCGAACAGAAAGACGAACCCCAGTGCATAGAGCATGGGCGTCTTGAGCGAAATCGAGCCGCCGTGCATGGTCGCCAGCCAGTTGAAGACCTTGACGGCCGACGGAATGGAGACGCTATAGGTCAGCAGGCTAAACAGCACCGTCACCAGGGGCGACTGACCGCTGACGAACATGTGATGTCCCCAGACGAAGAAGCCGAACATCGCAATGGCGACGCTGCTGAACGCAATGAATGGGTAGCCGAATATGTGCTTGCGGCTGAAAACGCTGACCAACTCGCTGACGATGCCCATGGCCGGCAGAATCATGATGTATACCGCCGGGTGCGAGTAGAACCAGAAGAAATGCTGATACAATATCGGGTCGCCGCCCAATCCAGGATGAAAAATGCCGAATTTCAGCGTGCGTTCCACGATCAGCAGCAGCACCGTCACGCCCAGCACCGGCGTGGCCAGAATCTGAATAATGGACGTCGCGTACAACGACCACAAAAACAGCGGCATGCGGAACCAGCCCATTCCCGGCGGGCGCAGCTTGTGAATGGTAACGACGAAATTCAGCCCGGTGAGAATCGAACTGAAGCCCAGCAGAAAAACGCCCGCCAGTACGACGATGACTCCGTTATACGGCGCCGCTTCAATCGAGTAGGGGGGATAGAACGTCCAACCCGTGTCGACGCCGCCCAGCACAATCGCCAGCAGCGCCAGCAGCGCGCCGCCCAAGTACAGGTAATAGCTGAGCAGGTTCAGCCGCGGGAAGGCGAGATCCTTGGCCCCCAACATAATCGGCAGCACGAAATTCCCGAGCGTGGCCGGAATGCTGGGGATGATGACCAGGAAAATCATGATCGCGCCGTGCAGCGTGAAGAACTGGTTGTACGTATCCGCCTCGATGACGGTCTTCTGCGGGCCCAGAAGTTCGGTGCGCAGCAGAATGGCGAAGATTCCGCCCAGCAGAAACGCGGTCAGAATCGAAACCAGGTACATCACGCCGATGCGCTTGTGGTCGACGGTGAAAAGCCACGAACGCAGCCCGCTCGGACGGGTCAGGTAATTGTCAGATGCCGCGTCCTCGGCCGAGGACGGCAGGGCAGTCGGGACAGTCGGGTCGATCACACTCATCAACGCCACCTTGTCGCGCTCATTCGGCCAGCTCCTTGAAGTACTCAATTATGGCCGTGATCTCGCGGTCCTTGAGCTGGCCGCGGAAAGTCGGCATGACCGGGCTGTAGCCGGCCACAATCTGGCGACCGGGATATATCAACGATTCGCGAATGTAGTTTTCGTCGGCAGTGACGGTCGTGCCGTCCGCCAGCTTGACCTCGCGCCCAAACAGGCTCTTGAAGGTCGGCCCGACGTTCGCCCGCCCGTCGATCGAATGGCAACTGCTGCACCTGCGGGCCACCAGCATGCGGCCGACGTCGGCGAACGAGTGCTCGCGGAAGGGGTCTGAGACGTCCGCCAGCCACTTGGCATACTCGGCCGGGTCCTGCACGTAAACGCGGGCGATCATGTCGGAGTGGGTTGTGCCGCAATATTCCGAGCACAGCGCCAGGTACTCGCCGATTCTGGTCGGGCGGAACCACAAGTGAGTGTAGCGTCCGGGAACGGCGTCGCATCTAACGCGAAACGCCGGTATAGACAAGCTGTGTATTACATCGTTGGACGTCAGCGTCAGGCGTATGTTGTGGTCAACCGGGACGTGCAGCTCGCTGTCATCATGGCCGTTTGGGTAGGTAAAGTTCCAGCTCCACTTCTGCGCCAGCACGTGTATTTCGAGCGCTTCGGACGGCGGGTTCACGAGGTCCATGTAGCCTCGAAAGCCCATGTAGAACATTGCGACTACCAGAACCAGGGGAACTGCGGACCAGACGATCTCCAGGCGCGTATTGTGTGTGGCCCCGCTGACCGCGCGCTGGTCTGCCGTCCGCCTGCGATAGCGGATAACGAAGTAGACCATCAACGCATTGATCAGGACAAAGAAGAACAGCGAGACCCAGTAGATGAAATAGAAGACGTCGTCCGTGTAGCTGGCGGCGCTGGATGCTTCGGGCGGCAGCCAGAGGGTTCCGCCTTCGGGCGAGACGCTCGGCCAAGCGGTTTCTTGTGCCAGCACGCCGTTAATCATGCCCCGGGCTCCTGCCTCGGCGGCGCGGCTCGCCGCCGGTCAACTTCTCGCCGCCACAGCCACACCAGCACACTGCCCAGGATCAACAGGGTCAACAAGGCCCCGGCGCGCGCTACGTTCATCGCGGCCAGTGTGTACTCGCCGCCTTCAAAGTGGTAGCAGAACAGCAGCAACTGGTCCATGGTCGTGCCGATCTTGCCTTCCGACGCCTCCACCAGCGAAAGCCGCAACGTCCGCGGTTCAAATACTATGCCGTAAAGGTAACGCGAGATGCGCCCGTCCGGCGTGCAGAGCATTATGGCCGCTGCGTGAACGTACTGGCCGCTGGCTTCGTCGCGTTTGACGCCAAACCCGGTGGTATCCAGCAAGCGCTGAATGGGGTCCTTACGCCCGACGAGGAAATGCCAGCCGTTGGCGGCCGCGGGCCGGCCGTAATCCGCCAGGTAGTTGGCGCGCTTAAGGTTGGCGAGTTCGGGACCTTCGAACGGGTTGAAGCTGACGGTAACGATTTCGAACTGCTCCCCGGCGGTCCACTCCAGTTCCTTGAGTGATTCCAGCAGGCCGTTGAGCACCAGGCCGCACAACATGGGGCAGCGATAGTAATTCAAGACGAGAATAACCGGCCGCTTTCCATCGAAGAAGTCGCCCAGCGTGACCTCGCGACGGTCGTGGGTCGTGAATTTCGCGTCCAGCGGCAGCTTGGCATTCAGGTGCTCGGTAATGCCGACGCCCTCCAACGCCTCCGGCAACGGCTCGACGCGCTCCGTCCCCGCAGCATCCGCTGCGGCCGTAGCTTCCGGCGGCCCGCCGGATGAGGGCGTTGCAACGCCGGGCTGCGATTCGGGAATCGCGTCCTGTGCGGAAGCCACGCCGCACGACGTTAGCAGCAGCGCTACGCCGAGAGAGAAGATCCACTGCGCCCGGAACCACCCATGACTCATTCCGCTCATGGTACACCCGCCGGTTGAGTGTCCGGAGTCGCCTCCATAGACTCGCTCTGCGCCTGCTCGTCGGGGGAGGCGGGCGCGACGGGAGAGGCCTGCCGCGGGTCTTCTCGTACGCGCGCCACAAACAGATCAATGGCCCGGTCGATTGGAATAGCGACGACTCCGTCGGCCTCGCTGATGTAACGGTACTCGCTAATCGAGGCAAGCTGCAACGTCTGCTGCTGCGTCAACTCGACCGGCCGACCCGTAAAAACCTTCTCTTCGATCTCGAGGGCCTGCACATTCTGAAAGAGCACGACCCCGAAAATCAGCAGCGCCAGCATCAGAATCGCCCCGATCAGGCCGACGGTGAACACCATGTGGGCATTCGGATCGCCGTCGCGCTCGCCCGGTCCGGCTTCGATATCAGCCATTTCGGCTGCGTACCGGGTCTGGCCGACCTCTCCGTCCGTTAGTGGCGCGGACGTCCCGCCGATCGAGCGCGTAACGTCCGGAGGCTCGCGGGACGTGCTCCCGGGTTCGGCGGATGGATTCATTGGGCCGGGTGTTTCCATGTCAAACGTTCTCGTGCGCCAAAGCTTCGGGCAAACGCGGGTCACGCTTGGCCAACAGTGCTCGGCGGCCCATCGGCCACACTACGATTGCCACAAACAGGCCGCCCAGGCCCAGCAACAACAGCAGATCGGTCGCGTGCAGAGGCCCGCCGGACGAAGCGTGCCCGCTCTGCCACGGCCGCGGCGCGACGACGTAGTACAGATCCAGCCAGTGCATAGCCAGGAGCCAGACTGCGGCCGCAACCAGAAAGCCGGACCGGCGTTTGGCGCCGCGGGACATCAGCGCGAGCAGGGGGGCTACGAAGTGCCCGAAGAGCAATAGCAGGCTTATGGCGATCCACCAGGTGTCGCCTTGGCGCGGGCGATACCAGACAATTTCCTCGGGGATATTGGCATACCAGATCAGCAGGTATTGCGAAAACGCGATGTACGCCCAGAACACCACGAATCCAAAGGCCAGCTTACCGAGGTCGTGGTAGTGCTCTGAGGTCACCGCGTGCGTGAGGCGGCCGGCCCGCTGGAGAAACGCCAATAGCAGGACGAACAGCGCCAAAAAGCCCACCACGCTGCCGGAGAAGTAGTAGACGCCCCAAATGGTGCTGTACCAATGCGGATTCAGCGACATCAGGGCGTCAATCGCGAAAAACGTGATCGTCACCGCCAGCAGCAGCAGGCCGGGCGCGCTGAGCCGTTCCAGACGCTGCGTGTGTTTTGCCGCTCCGGTTTCGTCCTGTTCAGTAGATTGCCACAGGCAGAACCACGCCAGCAGAGACCAAATGCCAAAATAGGCGGCACAGCGAATAATGAAGAACGGCACATTCAGATAGGCCGATTTCGATTTCAGAAGCGGGTCGGCCTGCACCAACTCCCGGTCCGTCCATTCGTATACGCCGGGCATACCGGCGACCACTGGTATGAGCAGTGGCAGAAAGAGCAGTGTCAGCGGTGGCAGCGCTGCCGCCACGAGTTCCGCGACGCGGCGGATCGAAACGCTCCAGCCGGCGCGCACCACGTGCTGTAGCAAGACAAAGAAGAGTCCACCCAACGCCAGACTCAGCACATAGGCGTAGTTGAGCAAATACGAGCGGAAGAAGACGTCCCAACCCGCCAGGAAGCCGAACAGGGCCGCGCCGACAACGCCCACAAGCCCCAGCACGCCCGCGATTCTGGCCAGGCGCGGCGCCGCGTCCGTCAGCGGCCGGGATTCAACTTCAATGTTAATTGACCTGGCGTTCACGTTCCTACCGCAACTCGTCGCGTCGCTCGGGCGGCACATCCTCCAGCCGAGCGTCCTGGCTGAGCTCTAACGCCCGCACGTATGCCACAATCGCCCACCGGTCCGCCGGCGGAATCTGGTCGCCATAGGGCGGCATACTGCGGATGCCGTTCGTAATCGTATTGAACAGGTGTCCGGCCGCGCGGCTGCGGACAAGCTGATCGTGCAGCGAAGTCGGCTGGACCCAACCCGGCGTATCGCGCTGCAACGCCCGCTGGTGGACCATTCCGTCGCCGGCCCCGCCCAGCCCATGGCACGGGGCGCAGAATATTGCGAAGCGCTGTTGCCCGCGCTGGACGAATGCTCTTGTGATCTCAAGCTGAGGCGGGAAAGTCAGCGCCCATTCGCCGTCAGTCTTACCCTGGTACAGGTGCGGGTCCGAATGCAGATCGCCGCGCGCGAGCGTGCCCGGAATTTGCGGCCGCATGGCGCGCCCGTCGGCGAACGCAAGGTTGGCCTGCTGGGTCCTAAAGCGTTCCTGGTTGTCCATGTCCTGCACAAGCGCGATGCGCGGCTGGGCGGACTTCGAGAGGCGTGCCCGGGCCACGATCAGCGGCGGGAACAGGGCCAGGGTAGCGAAGACCACGATGGCGATTATCACGCCGCGTGGCAGCCCGCCGGGCCTGGCGCTTGTCTCGACGCGTTCGATGGCCGTCGCGCCGAGTTGTTTCAGCAGTGCGCCGGTTTCCGCGGCGTCGAACTGCGGGTCGCGGGCATCTATGCACAGGAAAAAACGGTCATTGGTGACGCGCCGGAAGCGCGGCACGGCAAATAGCGCATTGTGGTGCCAGGGCAGATTATTGGCCGCCAGCATCCCAATTACAGTGGCCAGAGCGGCCGCCAGAACCGTCAGCTCGAAGATGACCGGAATATTCGCCGGCAGGCTGAAGATGGGCTTGCCGCTGATAAGATAGTCGAAGCCTTGCAGGAATGTCGGCACGCCCGGAAAGTTCGCCGGCGACGCCGCATTCATCCACCATTGCATCAGCAAGCCCGTCAGGCAGCCGGCCACGCCCAGGCCGAAGACCAGCCACGGCAAGCGAGTGCGGCGAATGTCCATGGCGTGGTCTATGCCGTGGACGGGGAACGGCGTGTGCGTGTCCCAGCCTGTAAAGCCGGCGTCACGCACCTG
>JAAYXS010000150.1 GCA_012515775.1 Phycisphaerae bacterium | reverse complement strand
ACGTACACCAGCAGGTAGCGGATCTTCCGCCCCAGGATTCGCCCCACCATGTCCCGGTACCTGTCTCTGATCCAGAAAAAGACCCGGTCAAAAATGCGGAAGAAGGGGCGGAACAGAACGAAGCCGGTATCCGCCGGCGCGTGCCCGTGGGCCACGGGCTTGAGCAGTCCTGCGCACAGCACCGGACTGAGAATGAGGGCTACGACGACCGACAGCAGCATGGCTGCGATGATAGTCACCGAGAACTGGCGGTAGATCACGCCCGTCGAGCCCCCGAAGAAGGCCATGGGCCCGAACACGGCCGCCAACACCGTGCCGATGCCGACCAGCGCGCTGGTGATTTCGCGCATGGACTTGCGCGTCGCCTCGCGTGGCGACAGCCCCTCCTCGTGCATGACGCGTTCCACGTTCTCCACGACCACGATCGCATCATCCACGAGCAAGCCGATGGCCAGCACCATGGCGAACATGGTCAGCATGTTGATCGAGTACCCCAGCGCGCCGAGCACGGCGAAGGTGCCCAGAATGACCACCGGCACGGCGATGGTCGGAACCAGGGTGGCGCGAATGTTGCCGAGGAACAGGTACATCACCAGGAACACCAGCACGATCGCCTCGAGCAGGGTCTTCACCACCTCGTTGATGGCGACTCTGACGAACGGCGTGGTGTCATACGGGTAAATGACGCCCATACCCGGCGGGAAGTACTGGGAGAGCTCGTCCATTGTGGCCTTGATGGCCCGGGCCGTCTCCAGCGCGTTTGCCCCGGCGGCCTGCCGTACCGCCAGCGCGGCGCACGGGCGTCCGTTGTACAGCGCGTTGATCTCGTAGCGCTCGGTGCCCAGTTCGGTGCGCCCCACGTCCCGCACGCGCACCACGGAGCCGTCAGGATTGGTGCGCAGGGGAATTTCAGCGAACTCCTCCGGTGTCTTGAGCAGGTTCTGAACGATGATCGAGGCGTTCAAGCGCTGCCCTTCGACAGCCGGCGCCGCGCCGAACTGGCCCGCGGAAATCTCCACGTTGTAAGCCCGCAAGGCGGCGATCACGTCATCGATCGTCAGTTTGTAATTTGTCAGCTTGTCCGGATTTAGCCAGATGCGCATGGCATACTGCGATCCGAACACCTCGACTTCGCCCACGCCGGGCACGCGCGCCAGGACCTTCTCGATATTCGCCGCCGCATAGTCGCGCAGGTCAATGTCATCCACGCTGTCATCGTTGGAAACCAGTCCCACGATGAGCAGCCAGTTTCGCGTGGATTTGCTGACCTTCACGCCCTGGCGCTGCACCACGTCGGGCAGACTCGCCATTGCAAGCTGCAGCTTGTTCTGAACCTGGGCCCAGGCCAGATCCGGATCGGTGCCCGGGGCAAACGTGAGCTCGATCCGCCCACCGCCCGAGGCCTCGCTGACGGCCGTCATGTACAGCAGCTTGTCGAAGCCCGTCATCTTCTGTTCGATGATCTGGACTAAGCTGTTCTCGACCGTTTCGGCCGATGCCCCCGGGTAGAACGCGTCGATGGCGATGGAGGGCGGGGCGATCGGCGGATACTGAGAAATTGGCAAATTGTAAATCGCCAGGCCACCCACGAGCATCATGACGATGGCGATGACCCAGGCGAAAACCGGGCGGTCCAGGAAGAAATTCGACAACACCGCAGTGCTCCGCTATTCCGAGCCGCCGGTCGGATTCTGTGCCGCGCCCACGGCCACTTTCTGTTTGCCCGCCTCAAACGGAACGGCCCTTACCAGGTCTCCCGGCCGCACGCGCAGAGCGCCTTCAACGATCAGGCGTTCCCCGGGCGATAAACCCGCCGAAACCAGCCAGTGGTTGCCTATAGGCCGGTTCAGCGTCAGCTTCCGCTGCTGAACCTTATTGGCTTCATCCACGAGCAGCGCCACCGGCTCGCCCTTGGGAGTGCGGCTCACGCCCTCCTGCGGCACCAAAAGCGCCTGCTGGACTGTGCCCTCGTGCACCACGGCCCGGACGAACATCCCCGGTAGGAGCACATGGTCCGGATTGGAAAACAGGATGCGCAATGTGTACGACCCAGTCGTTGGGTCCACCGTGATGTCGCGGAACTGCAACTTGCCGTCCAGCGGATACGGCGTCCCATCCTCCAGCAACAGCCGCACGGTTCCGTCGCCGCTGCTGATCGCGCCCGTTTCCCATTGGCGTCTGAGGCGCAGCAGGTCGGCCGATGATTGCGTGACGTCCACGTAGATCTCGTCGATCTGCTGGATCGTCGTCAGAGGCGTGGGCTGCTCGGCCGTGACCAGCGCCCCCTCAGTCACCGACGAATAGCCGATGCGTCCGGAAATCGGCGCCACCACGACCGTCCATTCCAGGTTCAACGCCGCCAGCCGTTGTTCGGAAAAAGCCAGCTCCAGCGCGGCTTCTGCCGCCTGCTGGGCGAAGAGGGCGTCCTCGTATTCCTTGTCCGCGGCGGCATCGCTCTGCCGCAGTCTGGTGAGACGTTGCAGCTCATAATCGGCCCGGGCGAACTCGGCCCGCGCCCGCTTGACGTTCGCATCCGCGTAATCCAACTGGGCCACGAAGCGGCGCGAGTCAATCTGATAAAGCTGCTGACCGGCTTCGACGTCTGTGCCTTCGACAAATAGCCGCTTTTCGATGATCCCGCCCACGCGCGGCCGCACCTCGGCGATCCGGTAGGCGCTCGTTCGCCCAGGTAACTCTGTCGTCAGCGACACCGGCTGCGTCTGGAGCGTAACGAACGCCACCTCCGGCGGCGGAGCCTCGGTTTGCGGCCGCGGCTGCGGGCTGCTGTTGCAGCCGATCAAGGCCGCCAGGGCAGCCGGCGCTGCCAGGAACAAGCTGCCGCGCACCAGCCGCGACATGCGCCCGCTGAACGGGCGTCGATTTCCGATTGTCATCTTGTACCTTCTGAGCCAGGCCTGGCCCAAATCCGCGGTTCCATTCCCTTTTGGGCTGCGCAATTACTTGGGGGGCATGTTAAGGGATGCCCCGGCCCCCTGTCAAATGGTTGTTTAAAACGCGCGTTTGACAGCGCGCGGCGGCGGGATTATTCTCGTTGCGTAGCGCCGGCGACTATGCCCAATTTCGAGGTGAGTGCCATGCACCGACCGCGTCGGCTTAAAGCCCCTGTGACACGCGAAAAGCTAATCGAAGCGGCCGGAGAGATCTTCGCCGAAAAGGGCCTGCACGGCACCTCAATCCGCGATATCACGCAGCGGGCCGGCGCCAACGTCGCATCCGTAAATTATCACTTTCACGATAAGTTCGAGCTCTACGCGCAGGTGCTGCGCCGGGCGCACGAGGGCATCGTGGCGGCCATGAGCCGGCCGCTTACCGCCAAGACCCCGGAGGGCCGTTTCCGTGAACTGATTACGGCCATGCTTAAATCCGCCCTCGACCCGAGCCGTCCCAAGTGGCAAACGCGCGTGCTGGGCCGTGAACTTTTTCAGCCCACTCCGGTCCTTGATTTGATGTACGACCTGGTGCGCCCCACTGCACACCGCCTATCGCAAACCATGGGGGAAATGCGGCCGGACTTGTCCTTCCAGCAACTCACGCTGGCTGCGGCCGGTGTGGTGGCTCGCGCTGTCTTCCACGTATATCACGGTCATCTGGTACAGCGCATGTTCCCCGCCGCGCCCGAGGCCACGCCCGACGAGCTTATCGAGCATGTGGTCGAGTTCTCGCTCGCGGCCCTGCGCGGCCTGCAAGCCCCGCCTGCCTGTGGTCAGAATCATCGGCCGCGCTCATGCCGTGCGACCGCTAAACGCAGGGCTAATGCGGCTCACGCCCGGCGCGTCAGGTAGTCCGCGAACGTCAGCGCAAACAGGATGGCCAGCCAGAAGAACGCCGCCCCGGCGAAGAGCCGCTGCAGCGGGCTGCTCCAGCGCAGGTGCATGAAAACCACCGCCACGAGCGCGGCCTTCACCGCCGCGATGACCAGATTCACGGTCGGGCCGGCGCGGCCCAGGAACTCGGTGGCGACGATGGTGCCGCCCAGCAGCAGGCCCAGCGCCACGGCCGTCCAGTAAAGGGTTGCAGTGCGCGGCCCGCCGGTCATTTCGGCCCTCCGATAAGGTAGAGCAACGGGAATAGGAAGATCCAGATGATGTCGACCAGGTGCCAGAACAGGGCGCCGTTCTCCAGGGAGTTGGCGTATTTGCCGGGATCGGTGGCGCGTCGCAGCGTTATGCCGATGACGGTCAGCACCAGCAGGCCGGAGATTACGTGCGCCGCGTGCAGGCCGGTCATGCTGAAATAAAAGGTGAAGAACAGCGTCGCCGGGGCGGGGTCTGTGAACTTTGAGGCGTCGAACCGCACACCCGGCACAAGTCCCTCCTGGTAGTCCATCCAGTATTCGACCGCCTTGAGACTCAGAAACGCCAAGCCGCAGATGAGCGTCGCAATTATCAGGCGCCAAGCCCGCCGAGGGCGTTCGGTGTGCAGAGCCTGCACGGCCAATGCGATGAACAGGCTGCTGGTCAGCAGAATGGCCGTATTTACGGCTCCGATCCACTCGTACAAGTGGTGGCTGGCTTCGGCGAAGGCGTGCGGGTACTTCCAACGATAGATTGAGTAGCCGGTGAACACGCCGCCGAAGAAGAGCACTTCACTGGCCAGAAACGTCCACATTCCCAGCGCGGACGCCTCCCGTTGCTGGGCGGGATCGTCGAATTGCATTTCGACCGGCGTTTCCACTTTGGTCAGCTCCACGGGATATCGCGCGGCATTTCGGCGTAGTCGTAGGGTTCGCCAACCTGCGGCGCGGCCAGGAAGTTGTGCTTGGGCGGCGGCGAACTGGT
>JAAYXS010000833.1 GCA_012515775.1 Phycisphaerae bacterium | reverse complement strand
GGCCAGCACTTCATCGGCTCGATCATCGGCGACCATTCCAAGACCGGCATCGGCACCATCCTGCCGACGGGCTGCGTCGTCGGCATCGCTTCAAACGTGTTCCGCCAGAGCGCCGTGCCGCGGTTCGTCCCGTCCTTCGCCTGGCTCACCGAGGCGGAAATGACGAACTACCGCGTCGAGAAGGCCCTGAACATCGCGCGCATCGTCATGGCCCGCCGTGACGTCCATTTGAGCGACGCCGAAGCCGCCCTGCTCAAGAGCGCCGCCGACCAAGCCGGCCAAGTCGAAGCCGCCGGCTGGCAGTAGCCGCCCCGTCCAGCCCTACCACGCTGAAAATCGCGTGTGCCACTGTTGAAGCGTCAGGTGTGCCACTGCTGAAGCAGGCGCTTCAGCAGTGCCGGTCAAGAAGCAGTGCTCAACGCATTTCGCCCGCCGCCGCCGGCATCACCCCCTGCATCCCTCTCGCCCACATCGAATATAATGAACACGAGGGAAGCGCTTTCCGTGCGTCAGCGCACGACGCGCCCGGTTACCCGCCTTCGACGGAGAACTCATGCCCCTACAACACTCGCGCTTTACGACGACCCGCAGCGCCGCATTGATCGCAGTTATCACTGTCAGCGCCTGCTCGCTAATTCCACTTTCCCGCGCCGCCGAGCCGACCCAGTCCGCTTCGCCGGCGCAGGACGCCCTCACCCCCTCCGAGCTGGCCCACCTCGAAACGCTTTCCAACAGCTTCCGTAAACTCGCACGCCTGTCGCGCCGCGGCGTCGTTTACATCGTCGTCGAATCGGCCAAATCCGCCGAACCAGATCCCGACCTGCTCGACTACCTGCGCCAGCGCTTCGCCGAAGTCGTACCGGACGAGCAGTTGCAGGAATTGGCACGCCGCATTCCAGGCGGCTCCGGCACCGGAATCATCTTCGACCGGCACGGCCACATCCTGACCAACAGCCACGTTGTACGGGAACGCGACGAAATCGAGGTGCGCCTGCCCGACGAACGTGTTTACCCGGCCAAACTCGTCGGCGTCGACACCAAAACCGATGTCGCAGTCGTCAAGATCGACGCCCCGGACCTCCACCCCCTCACCTTCGCCGACTCCGACCAGGCTGAAGTCGGCGACTGGGTCCTCGCCGTCGGCGCCCCCTTCGGCCTCACCCAGACCGTCACGCACGGCATCATCAGCGCCACCGGCCGCGGCCACATTCGCGGCCTCGACAGTATTTACTACCAGAATTTCATCCAGACCGACGCGGCCATCAACCCCGGCAACTCCGGCGGGCCCCTGCTGAACATGCGCGGTGAGGTGCTCGGCATCAATACCGCCATCGCTACTGACGGCGTGGCCTTCGCCATTCCCTCGAATATGGCTCTCAAAATAGCCCGCATTCTGATCGAAAAGGGCGTCGTCTCCCGCGGCTGGTTGGGAATCAGCTTCGCCCCGGCCGGCGTGACCTCGGCCGACATGGAAATTCTGGATTTGCCCCATGACCGCGGCGTACTCGTGAGTAGCGTACTGGCAAAATCGCCCGCAATGGCCGCCGGAGTGCAGGTGGATGACTACATCACGGGCATTAACGGTCAGGAGTTGAACGGCGCCGGCCAATTCACGAATCTGATGGGCGATTTCCTGCCGGACACGCAGCTAACTCTGCAAGTGTTCCGCGACGGCCGGAAACAGGACATTGACATTCGGCTTGCCCAACAGCCGGACAACCCCAACGATCGTTCGTTGTTGCTGGATGAGGCTCGTGGCCGGTACGTTCCGCAGCTTGGGCTGTCTGGCCGCGCTTTGCGTCCGAAGACTGTCAACGGATTTGAGGCCGATGACCGCGGCGTGTTTGTGACGCACGTTGACGAAGACGGTCCGTGCGCCACTGCCGTCAGGAGCGGCGAAGTCATCACCGCAGTTAATGACCGCAAGATACGCAATCTGGGTGAATTGGAAGCGGCTCTGAATAAGCCGGCGCTGCTGCAACGCCAAGCGGAACGGCAAGATGCGTCTGGTGCCGGGCCGCGTGAAATCCGTCTTGACATCTTGCAAAAGGATTACGACCAACGCCTGGAGACCGTGAGCCTGCCCTAGCCCTCTTGCGCGATCTGTGTCACCTTAGCGAGCCGCTATTATTTTGAGACCAACGTCGCTCAACCCAGCAAGACTGCTTTTATAGGACTATCGCTCACACCTTCCGATCACCCAACCTGCCGGACGACGCTCTGCCCCCCTGCCGTTTACGGCCGCCTCATCATCCTCGCGGCCCAGGCACTCATGGCCCCTTGACGGTTGCCTTGTTTACGCCTGCCCGGATACGCGGTAACTTCGAGCACGGTGAGCCGGAGTCTCTCAGTCTACGGCGATGCGGGTCGTAAACCGCTCGCCCCATTATGACTACCTGTGGCTCCAACACACTCCCATGAGGAAACGTAGCTATGTCTTCCACTGAGGAATTCCGAATTGAGCACGACCTGCTCGGCGTAAAGAAAATACCCACAGGCGCCTACTACGGCGTCCAGACCGCACGCGCCATGGAGAACTTCCATATCTCCGGCGTGCCGATCAAACAGTACCCAGATTTGATCCGCGCCCTGGCCGCGGTCAAACTCGCCGCCGCCCGCGCCAACTACGAATGCGGCAAGATTACCAAGACCGTCCTCGACGGCATCGACGGCGCCTGCCACGAAATCATGGACGGCAAACTACACGACCAGTTCCTGGTTGACCTCATCCAGGGCGGCGCCGGCACGTCGAGCAACATGGCCGCCAACGAGGTCATCGCCAACCGCGCCCTCGAGTTGATGGGACACAAAAAAGGCGAGTACCAATACTGCAGCCCGCTCGACCACGTGAATTGCTCGCAATCGACCAACGACGCCTACCCCACCGCACTGCACCTGGCCTTCATCTTCATCAACGACCGGCTGATCGACGAACTTGATCTGCTTGTCGCCGCCCTCAGCCGCAAAGGCCGCGAATTCGCGGGCATCCTCAAGATGGGCCGCACCCAGCTCCAGGACGCCGTCCCCATGACCCTTGGCCAGGAGTTCGACGCCTGGGCCCATAGCCTCGACAACGAAGTGGAAGCCCTGCGCCACAGCGAAAACGTTCTGCTCGAGGTCAACATGGGCGGGACCGCCATCGGCACGGGTCTCAACGCCCCGCGCGGCTACGCGACGAAGTGCGTTGGTCAGCTCGCCCAGATCACCGGCAAAGCGTACCGCCTCGCCCCAAACCTGGTCGAGGCGACCCAGGACACGCAGCCGTTCGTCCTCTACTCCGCCGTACTCAAGAGCCTGGCGATCAAGCTTTCAAAGATTTGCAATGATCTGCGGCTGCTTTCGTCGGGGCCGCGCGCCGGTATAAACGAAATCAACCTGCCCCCCAAACAGCCGGGCTCGACCATTATGCCGGGCAAGGTCAACCCGGTCATTCCGGAAGTCGTGAACCAAGCCTGCTATCGCGTCATCGGCAACGACCTGGCCGTGACGCTGGCGGCCGAGGCCGGCCAACTTCAACTCAACGTCATGGAGCCGGTGATCGCGGCGTGTATTCTGGACTCGCAGACGCTGTTCATGAACTCGGCCCGCACGCTGCGCGAACACTGCATTGACGGCATCACCGCCAATGCCGACGTATGCCGCTATCACGTGGAACACAGCATCGGCCTGGTAACCGCATTGAACCCGGTGATCGGCTACGACACGGCGAGCGAACTCGCGGCCGAGGCCCTGCGAACGGGCCGCGGCATCGTGGAACTGGTGCGCGAAAAGAAGATCCTCACGGACGAACAAATCGCCGAAGTTCTGGACCCGGCGAAGATGGCCGGCGGCGCATAGCGCCACGCCCATCGTCGACAGTGAGCTGAACTGTACCCGGCTATGGCGCGCTGAATGCGGCCTGCAAGGCCGCAAAATCCCGTAGGTCCACGTCGCCATCGATTTCCAGGTCTGCTGCCGCGCAGCCCCCGGGCAGGGCGACCTCCGCCCCAGCCATGCACGCGGCGAACGCCTCCCAGTCAAACAGATTGATGAAGCCGTCGCCGTCGATGTCCTCGCGGTCGTACTCGTAGGCGCCCATGTCGACGCGGTCCGCGCCGTCGCCGTCTCCATCACGCACGCGTGGCTGACCGTCCAGGTCGCGCTCTCCCGCGGTCGGCACATAGGCAGGGTCGCCCGCCTCCGTGCAGGGCGAATCGCGATTGACGCGGTAGTTGTTGTCTTTCCACGTGTTCGGATCATTGTCCGCGCCATCCGGATCGACGAATTGCGGATTCTGACCATGATTGCCTACGCCTCCGTAACTGCCCGTCCAGCCCGCGACGCAACTGTAGTTGACGGCGAGTGTTCCGCCGGAGTGGAACAACTGCGCGGCCTGACCGCCGCCGCTGTTATCGCTATTGCCCCGGAGGACAGTGTTCCGCACGTTCAGCGTGGCGTCGGCGATGCAAACGCCGCCCCCGTTCGGCGCGAAGTTGCCGACAACCGTACTGTTATAGATGGCGACATTCGAATTTGTGCTCAGAATGATCCCGCCGCCGGCCCCGCCGCCGGTCACCTGGTTTCCGCCCACCAGGCAATCGCGGAATTGGACTGTACTGTTGTTGACATCTGCAGCCCCGCCGTTGCCGCTCGCCGTGTTCGCCAGAAACTGGCAATTCTCAATAACCGGGGCGCTCTGGTCGCCGATAAACATGCCGCCGCCGTACAGGCTGCTGTTCCCCGATAGAAGCGAGCGCCGCACCTGCACGTTGCACAGACCGACCGCCGCCGCACCGCCGCCGGCGTAATTGGCGGTGTTCGCCGTGAAAGTGCAGTCCTCTATCAGCGGGTGGCTGTCGGCATTGGCCAGCACCCCACCGCCGTATCCTCCGGCCGCGTTGTTCAGGAACGTGCAGCGGACGATCGTGGGCGAACTCTTGTAGTTGTCGATCGCTCCGCCATTGCCCGCTGCGCCGTTGCCCGCGAAGGTGCAATCGCTGATCGCCGCGTGGCTGCCGCCCTCATTCGTGACGGCCCCGCCATGGATCGCCGTGTTGTTCACGAACCGACAGCGCAGGATCATCGGTTGCGAGCCTCCCGTGTTCGTAATTGCGCCACCATTCCAGGACGAAACGTTGTCCTGGAAAACGCAGTCGCGGATCGTCGGGCTGCTCGCTTGCTGGCATCGAATCGCGCCGCCGCCGCTGGCGTAGCCATTGCGGATCGTCAGGCCGGCGATAACGGTGTCCGGCCCATCGCCGATCCCGGTCAGAAAGGCTCGCCGCGGCGCGGCGGGGCTGCCCTGCAGGTCCAGGATCGTCGCTGCAACCACGTCCGGGTCGTTCGGGTCTGCGCTGCGGATCGTGACGGCCATGCCGCCGAGCACGATGTCGTGATTGCCGGCGCCGCTATACGTTCCCGGTGAGAGGATGATCTCGTCCCCATAGTGCGCCAGATCAAGGGCCGCCTGAATCGTGGCATGCCAAGTGTCCTGCGTGAGATTGTGAATCGAGCCGGTAAGGGGCTGAACGAGGCGCGTGGACGGGTCGCCATAGACGCCGAAAACCACGTAGTTCGTCCACATATTGTTGTCCCACAGCGACTGCTTCAGCGCGTGCATGGCGAGCCCCGCGGACGCCCCCTGCACCACGCGAGCCGCGTAGGCGTAGCCCATGCCCGGGCCGCTGCTCGACCCGCTGAACGAGGTCTCGCCGACCCAGTACCAGGAGCTCCGCGTAGCGCCGACGGTGGCGATCCCGCCGTGTCTGAGCAGCGAGTAGGCCAGGTTGTTCGTGTCCTCCGGATATGAGTTGCTGCAGGAACCCTGGAACGTAAACGCCGGGTACGCATCATTGAGTAAGGGCACATGCGCCGTGTCCATCACTTCGTACGCACCTTGCGAATTGCCGTGCGTCCACCAGACCACCAGCCCGAAGGGGTTGTTGGCCCACACGTCGCTTACGCCGCCGACCGTGCAGGGCGTGGTTTCCGGGGGCGGCGTCAGTCCATAATCTTCATCGTAAATGCGGTGATAGCCCCACGCGGCGCCCGTCAACACGTCATTCTTGATCTGTTCGCCGAGGTGATAACCCGGCGTCGAGTCGTCGGAAGGCTTCATGGGCAGCAGCGCGTTTTGCCGCCACTCGGTCGCCGGGCCGCTCGCGCTCTGATACGCGATAGTCTTGCTGAGAATGGCGTCCAACTGCCCATAATTGCCATAGAAGGGAATACGCCCAACGAGCACCTCCCAATGAACGTTGAACCCCCCCGGTCCGAAGTCCTCCGGCGGTTCGCCTTCTCCGTAATACCCATCGCCATCGAGATCCCGGTTGCCCGTCAAATCGGCGTAGTAGTAATCAGACGGATGCGGCTCGGGCTGGCCCAGGTTGTCGCGCCGAGGATACAACACCTTCATTGGGATCGAACTCGTGGGCCGCGGGTCGCCGATCAACAGTACATATTCGATCTGGTCCGCCAGATAGTGGTCTGCGAGCCAGTTCCGGATGTTCTCGGCCGCCACGTCGCCCGCGCCGCCGCCGAACTGCGCCTCCGTCGCCACCTGCACCGCGAAGCCGCGCGCCTGCTGGTGAGCCGCAAAGTTGGCGAGTTGGCTCGACCCGGCCGCAATCGCCTCGGTCGTGACGATCACGTAACCCGGATTGGAGCGCGCCGGGGCCGGCGCCGGATATGCTCCGGACTCGTCCACGAAGTTGACGCACAGCTCGCGGACGCGCTCGTAGCTCGTTTCGTCCACTGCCTGCCGAGGGCCCCTTTTGCTCTGCTCGCACACCAGCACCGGCTTCGGCGGTCCTATGGGTTTGCTGAGTCGCGCATTCGCTCGCGCGCTCGAACTGTGCCCGTGCAGTCTCCACAAATGTCGCGGGGCGCAAGTGCGCATTCGCTTGCGCTGCTCATGTTGCCGCGCGAACGG
>JAAYXS010000832.1 GCA_012515775.1 Phycisphaerae bacterium | reverse complement strand
TCTGCCGCGGCAAGAAGCTGACCAACATCCGCGCCGCATCGGCCGACAAGACGGTCGTGTTGAAGCCGCCGCGCGTGATGACGCTCGAAATGGCGCTCGAGTTCATCGAGGCCGACGAACTGGTGGAAGTGACGCCGGCCGCGATTCGCCTACGCAAACGACTCCTGAACGAAGTGGAGCGCAAGCGCGCCGCCCGCGCGGGATAGGCAGCGTCCGGGCTCTGCTCGAATCGTCCCTGCCCGGCTGCAACGTCGAATTCGCGTCAGACAGTCTCGCAGGCTAACGGCGCAGCCACTGCAGCGCGGCGCGCCTTCCGCCCGAACATCTTTGATACGAGTACGAACAGCAGCGGAATAAAGAAGATCGCCAGGAAGGTGGCTGTCGCCATTCCGCCCAGCACGCTGGTGCCGATGGCCGCCTGGGCGCCGGCTCCCGCGCCAGTCGCCAATGCCAAAGGAAGCACGCCAAAGCCGAATGCCAGCGAGGTCATGACAATCGGCCGGAAGCGCAACTTCGCGCCCTCAAGCGTGGCCTGGACCAGGTCCGCGCCCTGCTCGATTTTGAGCAGCGCGAACTGAACGATCAAAATCGCGTTTTTCGTCGTCAGCCCCAGCACGGTCAGCAGCCCGATCTGGAAATACACATCGTTCGGCAGCCCGCGCCAGGAAGAGGCCACAACGCCGCCAATCAGGCCCAGCGGCAGAACCAGCATGATCGAAATCGGTACGGTCCAGCTCTCGTACAGCGCCGCCAGGCAAAGGAATATCACGATCATCGAGAATGCATAGAGCAGACCCGTCTGTGATTTAGCCATGCGCTCCTGGTACGATACCCCACTCCAGTCGTGGCCTATGCCCTGCGGCAAGCGCCCGACGATCTCCTCCATCGCTTGCATCGCTTCGCCGGAACTCCTGCCCGGCGCCGCTTCACCCAAGATATTGAGCGATGGAAACGCATTGTAGCGCTCCAAACGCGGCGAGCCGTAACTCCAGCGCCCCGATGCGAAGGCCGAGAACGGCGTCATCAATCCGGCCTGGTTGCGCACGTACATGCGTTCCAGATCACTGGGCAGCATGCGATAGGGGGCGTCGGCCTGCACGTAAACACGCTTGACGCGCCCGCCCTGAATGAAATCGTTGACGTAGGCGCTGCCGAAGGCGGCCGCAAGCGTGTCGTGGATGCCACTAATCGGCACCCCCAGCACACCGGCCCTTTCCCAATCCACGTCGATGCGATACTGCGCCACGTCGTCCAGACCGTTCGGACGCACAAGCATCAGCCGCGGATCCTGAGCGGCCATGCCCAGCAATTGGTTGCGCGCCGCCATCAAGGCCGCGTGCCCCACCCCACCCCGGTCCTGCAACTGGAAGTCGAACCCGTTGGCTGTGCCCAGCTCGACCACGGCCGGCGGCGCAAATGCATACACCTGGGCGTTGCGGATTTGCGAGAAAGCCCGCATCGCGCGCCCGATTACAGCCTTAACTTTTAGGTCGGGCCGCTGACGCAGCTCCCAGTCCTGCAGTCTAGCGAAGGCCATGCCGACGTTTTGCCCTCCGCCCGCGAAACCGCGGCCGGCAACTGTCATGCAGGAGGCGACCGCTTCGGCCTCGTGGTCCTCGAAGTACTTGCGCACATCGTTCATGACCGCCTCGGTCTGCTCGAGTGTGGCGCCGGCGGGCAGCATGGCTTGCACGACCATCATGCCTTGATCTTCTTCGGGCAGGTACGAAGTGGGCATGCGTTGGAACAGATATCCAAGCGCGGCGACCAGCACAACGTACACCAGCAGGTAGCGGATCTTCCGCCCCAGGATTCGCCCCACCATGTCCCGGTACCTGTCTCTGATCCAGAAAAAGACCCGGTCAAAAATGCGGAAGAAGGGGCGGAACAGAACGAAGCCGG
>JAAYXS010000831.1 GCA_012515775.1 Phycisphaerae bacterium | reverse complement strand
TCCCACCAGCCGCGCCAGTTGAACGGATGGTAGGGCCCGGCGTCCTTCCCCGGCGCCGGCCCTTTGAACGGCCGCAGCGGCGCCGGTCCGAGCCAGCAGTCCCAGTCGAGGCTTTCGGGCACCGGCTCTTCTTCTTTGGGGCGAGACATACCCTGGGGCCAGATGGGGCGGTCAGTCCACGTGTGTGTTTCGATGACATCCCCAATCGCCCCGCTATGTACCCATTCGTAAACCAGCCGCCAACCCTCTAGCGCGTGGCCCTGGTTGCCCATCTGTGTGGCCAGCTTGTAGCGCCGCGCCGCCTCCGTCAGTTGGCGCGCCTCCCAAACCGTGTGCGCAAGCGGCTTCTGCGTGTACACATGCTTGCCCATGCGCATCGCCAGCATTGTGGCCGGGTAGTGATGATGGTCCGGCGTGCCGATCATGACCGCGTCGATATTGTCCCGCTCGACTTCAAGCATGCGGCGATAATCCTGGTATGGCCGCGCATTGGGAAACAGCTCGGCCGCCCGCGCCATGCGCTGCGTATCCACGTCGCAATAGCAGGGGCACTCGACGCACTCCAGTTCGGTCGTCTTGTCGAGGTGGTAGTGGCCGATGCCGGCGGTGCCGATATACGCCACGCGCAACTTGTCGAGCTTTGGCGCGTATTCGCCGCGGTGAAACGCCGGCAGCGGCGCGGGAGCGTTGACGGGCCGCGCGCTCATCCCCTCAACCTGAGCCGCGCTTGGGCCGGCCGCCTCTACCGGCTGGATCTTCTCTCGCGGCTGACCACACCCGATCAGTCCGCCGCCGATGCCCGCACCCGCGATGGTCGCGGCGGTCTTAATGAACGTACGGCGGGTGGTCCTGTTTGCTGGCTGATTCATATTCTCCTCTTCTCTCTCCGGCGGCGCTTGTCAGTCGCCGTTTGTCGCCGGCAGCAGCGGCGCCCGCATAAGCTCTTCCATCTCCTGGGTATACAGCCGGCGAACGTGTTCCACCACTTCTGTCGGCGCGAAGCGCTGCTTCACGTCGTCTTTGCGATGGCTGAACTCGACCGCGCCCTCGTTCAGGCTCTTCTTCCCCACGATCACCCGCAATGGAATTCCGATCAGATCGGCGTCCTTGAACTTGAACCCGGCCCGTTCGTCGCGGTCATCCAGCAACACGTCCAAGCCGGCCGCCTCCAGTTGATCGTGAATCTCGACCGCGGTGCGCAGCACCTGCTCGTCACGCGGATCCAGCGCCAGAACCAGCACGTGGAACGGCGCGATCGACATCGGCCACACTATCCCGTTCGCATCGTGGTGCGCCTCGATCGCGGCCGCGATGATGCGGTTCACGCCGATGCCGTAGCAGCCCATGATCAACGGCTGCGGCTTGCCTTCCTTCGTCAAGAACGTGGCCTGCATCGCGCTGCTGTACTTCGTGCCCAGCTTGAATACGTGCCCGATTTCAATCGCCGTCCGCAGCCGCAGCGGATACCCGCTTTCCGTCGGTGAGAGGTCGCCTTCGACCACGTTGCGAATATCAGCCAGCACGACCTTGTCGCCCGACAGCGGAAAATCGCGACCCGGATTGACGTTCTTTACGTGATAGTCGGTCTTGTTGGCGCCCGTGGCCGCGTTACGCATCGTCGCCACGTCGTTATCAACAATCAACAAGTCGACCTTGTCGATCAACCCCTGCGGTCCGGCAAACCCGACTGCCGCTCCGGTGACTTC
>JAAYXS010000830.1 GCA_012515775.1 Phycisphaerae bacterium | reverse complement strand
GTAAGGAGAAGCGCATCAAGATCACCTGGCAGTTCTCCATCCAAGCGGCGCGTGCCAAGCTCAATTCACACTATGTTAAGGTTCACGCTAATAACGAAAAGTTTAAAGAAACTTAATTTACGATGTATTCAGTTGGGGTTGGCGCGCCCAGCCGATTTGCGCCAGGCGGCCTTGTGGGTCCAAAAGGGGGCCGGGTTGTGTGAGTTCGATTTGCATAAGTATCTCCTTTCGTTGCTAGGGATGTGATCTGCTTGTCTGGTTCAATCCTCCGTGAAATAATCCGAATCGATGCGCTCTAATTGTTCTAGTCGCTCCATCAACCACAAAACCTCCGCCGCATCCACGTGATACAGCGCGGGATTGTCTGCCAGGGATGGGTCGCGCGCGCCGTTAAGGACGGCCATCAACGCTTGGACTAAATATTTGAGCATCTCCGGTGCCTGTGGGTTATTGAGAAGCTGCTCAAACAACGCCTGAATCTCGTTAAATTTCTGTTGTGCCAGCATGTCCCCGACGTGCTCTACCAGTTCTCCTCCGGTGGTTTGCGGATATCCTCCCTGCCGCCGGTAGGCGAGATAGGTGTCACGGGCCTGGCCCCAGGTCGTACGCGTTGCCTCCCCGTTTCCCTCCGCCGCTTCGATTTGATGCAGAATGTTGAAGGACTTCCACAGTTCTACCGTTGCACCAAATGGCTTGTAGCACTCGATTGCCCGCGCGATCTCAGTCCTGGCCTCGGCGTAACGACCGAGCTTACCCAGCGCGGCAGCGACTTTGGCGCGATCTCTGCCCTCATTTTTTGGGTTTTCTAACGTAACCTCAATATCTGCTGCCTGCTGGTAAAATTTGACCGCCTCCTCCAGGCGATTCAAGCTTACACTGTAAAGATCTCCCAACGCCTCCAAACTTACTGCCTGACCGCTTTGCAGGTTGTTCTGTACGTGAATCTCCAGCGCTTGTCGGTGGGCTACCTCTGCCACGTCGAATTCCCCGGTGGCTTGATGCACCATGCCGATCTGGTTCCACATGGCTGCAATGGTAGCCGGTTCATTTTGCATTTCGAAGAAAGCGCGCACCTCGGTGTAAGCCACCAGCGCGTCGGCGTAACGGCCTTGCATGCGCCGGACATTCGCCAGGTTTGCTTTGCCTGTTGCTGCCTGCCGGGCATAGCCCAGTCCTTCACTTCGCCGGATAACCTCTTGGTACCGTTCCGCAGCTTCATCCAACCACCCTAGATCCACGAGGCAGTCGGCCTGTCTTGTTAGGACAGCTGAGGCCATCCGCGCGCCATATTCTTCTCCTAACACCTCAAACAACTGCTGGCTCTCGAAAAATTGGTCTAGGGCAGGAGATGCTTGCCCTGTCGCAAAAAGAACTTGTCCAAGCAGGTTTGTCGCCATTGCCAGCTCGTAGCTTGTTCCACAGTGATTTCCAGCGACTTCTGTGCTATTGGCGCTTTTGACCTTCTCCAACAGCGCCTGCGCGCACTCGTAGGCAGTCCGGAGCTGCCCCCGTTGGAGCAAGCGCTCCACATGCAGTCTCTCGTGCTCGAAACTCACTCTGCCCCACGAGGGGAGTTCGGCGGTGGCAATTTCACGGACCGTGATCGCACGCGCAAGTGCGTGTGGCTGTCCTTGGTTTGCAAGCAGTTCCTCAATCTTTGCAGCCGTTTCGCTGACCGCTTCCGCTGTCGCCGGATTGGTCTGCACACGCGCTTCCAGCCAATCGAGCAGCGCCAGCAGATTGGGCAGGTCGAGTAGGATCAGGCGTGCGGTTATCAGGCTATTCTTGAATTGTTGTCGGTAGAGGAAACCCACCAGCTGTGTCATCGCCTCGGCCCAGGCAGTGCGTAGTTCCTCCAGGCGCTCCGGCGACTGTCCAAGTGCGAGGTAGGCGGGTAGGGCAGGGTCGAGGTGCAGGTAGGCGTACTCGTTCACTTCACCCAGACCTACATCAATGAGCATCTGGACGATTGTGTCCGCGTTGTCGTTATCCATGCCCATCACATACGCCATATTTACCATGTGCCCTCCGCCGTGGAAGACAGCCAGCCGGTTGGCTATCTCTCGCACCTCGAGCGGCAGGCGGCGCAGGGAGAGTTCAACACTGGTGTAGAGTGAGTTCTCAGGATCGCCTGGGTTGTGTTCTTCCAGTTTTGCCATCAGGCTCAATATGTCGTAAGTTGTGGCACGCACGCCGGCTTGCTTCCCCTGCGCTACCTCGCGGGCCAGTAGCACCAACGCGCGCGGGTGGCGATTCACAGCGTTTACCAACGCCGTCACGTCCTCCGGCTCGCGCGCGTCGTCGGAACTGGGCGGCGCCCACCCGTGGACGGCCATCACCTGCGCCACCAGGCGCACGGCTTCGCTCTCATGCAGACGCCTCAGTTCCACCGTGTTGCGCACACGGTCGAAGGGGGCGGGCAGGTGCTCGCGGCTGGTGAAGAGCAGGCGGCAACGCCCATCGGCGTTGAGAATTTTTTGACACAAGGCTAACAGCTCGGTCACGTCGGCCACGCCCGCCGGATTGTTCCCAGCCGCATCAGGCAGCACGCTCTCCATGTTGTCGATTACCAGCACGGTTGGGAAGTCGCGCAGGGCGCGTGCCACCGGTTGGAGCGCGGCGGCCTGGTCGTCGCCATACTCGGCCACGGTGTAGTTGGGGACGAGTTGGTGGCCGATGCCGTCCAGCACACCGCGTACGTCCTGCACATTGTGCGATTCCACGCTCACGAAGGCGGCCCGCGCAAAGCGCCCGGAGCGCACCAGCCAGCGCGTCAGTTCCGTCGCCAGCGCGGTTTTGCCCAGACCACCGCTGCCCTGGATCACGGCGTAGCGTTCCTGGGCCAGCAGCCGTTCCAGGTGCAGCAGTTCCGGGCTGCGGCCCACAAAGGTGTGCTCCGGCGGTTCTGGCAGACGGCCCAGTTGCAGCATACGCCGTTGGGCTGTTAGCCGTGCAGCGGCTTCGCCGGGCCGCACGGTTATCATCTGGGGATCGTCAGCTTCCTGGAACAGCACGGGCACGAACCAGTCCTGGAGTTCTAGGTCTCCCGCGCCCATCTTTTTGAAGCGGAAAGGATCAGCGTAGAGGGCGTGCTGGCCCGCCAGCATCGCGTCGCCCACGCGCCCCCCCTCCGCTAGGCTGCGGTAAAACGCCTCTACGAAGCGCCGGGCCGTCTCTACCAATACCGTGTGGCTCATCGCCACAACCGAGCCGACCCCCTCTTCTAGTAGCTTCGCCGCCACCGATGCCTGTGGGTTGGCGTCTGTTTGCGCGCTCTGGCAGGCGTTGAGAAAAACGAGGGGGACACCGTAGGCGCGCAGTTCAGCAGCTAACTCGGTAGCGTGGACGAGGTGCAGCAGGCGCGAGCCGAGCTTGTCCGCATCGCGCGGGTGCTCGAAGCAGAGTGCGCCCAGGCCCACACGCCGGTCGTAGACGCCGTGCCCGTCGAAATGAACGATCGTGTATGGCGCACCGGCCTCTTTGGCCCGCTTGAGCGCGTTCTGGAGTGCGGGGAAGTTGGGTGGATGGAGTACATCCACGCGCACCAGGTCTTCACCCAGGGTTTCCATCGCGCCGATCAGCGGGGAGGCAATGACACGGTGGTCGATGTAGCCGATCGGGTCGCCGTGCTCGTTCACCTCCGGGCGCGGGCTGAGGAGCAACACGCGAATCGGCAGACTTGCACGCCGGGTGACTGTGGCCTTGCGGTTGGGCAGGCGGCGACGCACGCGCGCGGCGTTCCCGCCCTGCGAGAGATAGCCCACGCCATCGTGTAAAATCTCCCAGGGCAAGGCAAGTAGTGCGCTGGCGGCCTCTCGTGTGTGTGTCGCTTCGTCCAGCGGGGTTCCCTCCGGCGGATCACAATCCACCTGCACGGACAACCGGCGCGTGCCGGTCCTCCGTTCCCAGGTGGCCAGCGGCTCGCGGGCTGAATCACTGCTGAGTGCGGCGGTATAGAGTGCCTGGCCCCAGCGAGGGAACGCGGCTTCGGTTGTGGCTGCCCGTTCTTTAAAGACACCAGCTGGCCACTCGTAGTAATGTTCAATGTACCAGCGCAACTCTTCCAGTTCCACCGGGCCAAGTGGGGCTGTGAACCGGTAGCGACGACTGGCGATTTCCCGTGCGCCTGTTTCCGCCGGGTGGTAGATCAGTTCTGCGGTCGCGGCGGCGCGGCGCACACCGTCCTTCTCGTGGATGAATGGATCGGTCAGTTTGAGAATCAACTCTTCGACGGGGGCAGCCTCTATGATGGCAGCGTGCTCCCAATCTTCGGGCAACTTCATCCCTAGCGCGGCGAAAATATCCGACAGCTTGTCCGATAGATTCGGCCCCACCGGGCCGTCTTCCAGGAAGATGTAGAGCCGTTCGTCCGGGAACAGCAACCTGAGATGTCCCCGTTGCACGCCGGGCAGCACCACTGGGATGACTTTGTAGCCATCCGTGCGCCGTCCTGCCTCGTCCAACGCAACGTGCACCTCGCGCTGCACCCGCTCGGACCCGAGGGCCGCCATACTGATGACGACCACGAAATGCCGCGCTGCACGGATGTTCTCCTCGATGCGGGTATCAAGGATATCTCCGCCGCTCAAATCGCGGGAATCTACCCAGGTGGATAGCCCTTGCAATTCCAGGAGTTCGCGAAGCCTCTTGACCGTTGCGTCGTCCTGCGTGGTGTGGGAGATGAAAATGTGATCGAGCATTACCGTCCTTCCAAAGACCATCATCGTTATTTCTTGAAAAAGGTCAAGTGTTCCCTACGAAATGGATTAGGACTATCCTCTGTTGCCCGCCATCGCGGCAGCAGCGCTAGACACGCGTCATCCTCATCGAGCACCGGAGAGCGGTTGTCCGGAGATTGATGCCTGAATTAGCGGTCACTTCTCCCAAATATAGCTCACCGACCCCTTGACCGTCTTGAAACCCAGGCTCTCGTAGAGTCCAAGCGCGGCCTCATTTTCGCTGTCCACCTCGAGGATCATCTTTTTGTGGCCGTTCGCCGCTGCTCGCCGCAGGCTGGTGCCCAGCACGTACTTCGCCAGTCCCTGTCCTCGATATGCAGGGATGATGCCCACGCCATGCACATACGCGCCTTCCTTGATGACGTCGATTTTGACGAAGCCCACAATGGTCTCGCCATCGAACAACACCAGCGAAGCGTCTGCGTCATAACGAACCTGCCGGGAGAAGAAATCCTCGAAGCTCTCCCGCCGCATCGCTTCCGATTGCTCCGTGTAGCGCCGGTCGCTGCCGTGGGAGAAAGCCGCGTCATAACTCGGCCAGAGCGCGTCATTGGGAACCTCGGTCAGCGAGCGGAGGGTCATCGTCTCCGTCACGTCGCGGAGCGAAAAATCGAGCTGCTGCAAATCCACTTCCATGAACCGCCACTCATATCCCGGAACCATGCCGGCTGCCTGGTAGATTGCGCCGCACTGCGCCGCGTAGTCCCGGTATTCGGCGGTCAGGTTCATCAGGAAGACTTCCATCCGCTGCCTGCCCGAAGCTATGGTGTACTGGATACACTCGCGGACCAATTGTTGGGCGACTTCTGGGTCTGGTGGAATGACCAGGGGATGCCAACTGAGGAAGTAGGTCTGTGAGTCTGTCCACTTGTAGACGC
>JAAYXS010000829.1 GCA_012515775.1 Phycisphaerae bacterium | reverse complement strand
CGCACGGTGGCCGACCACGGCATCAACATCAGTTCCTTCTCCGGCGCGGCCATCGGGCAGCGCTGCGTGATCTACATTTCGTTCGCGACCGAAGGCGACGCGCGCCGCGCCGCAAAGGTCTTGGAGCCGATACTCGGCTGACGGCCTGCGATCGTCTCGAAGAGTGCCGCTCCGCGCGTAGCAGAGCCGGGGCGTGCCGCCCCGGAATGCCGCCAACAATCTTCCATCCGCGCAGATGCCCGCGCCGACTGCGGCGTGCCGCCCCGAAATGGCGCCCAGTCTCAGCTCCAACCGCTTGAGAAGTTAGCGGTGCGAGCCCGCCTCAGTGAGGCAGCGTTGCTGCAGATACTGCAGACCATCCAGATACTTGCAGAACAGCGACCAGTCCTTGATCCCCCCGCCGATGCGAGGAAGCGCGAACCGGTCGGATGCTTCACTGGCGTAGCCCAGGTGCGAGGCGACGCTGCAGGTGTAACCGGCGCGACAAATCAGGTCGATCTCGCGCGGGCCAAAATCACCCGGCATGCCGTTCGGGTAGCAGAAGCAGCTTACGGCCGCGCCCAGACGCGTCTGCAACTCCTGCCGCGACTGAATGATCTCCTCGGCCGCCTGCTCGCCGGTGAGCGTCGACAGGATTGGGTGAGTCCGACTGTGAGACCCGATGTCCACCAGGCCGGAGTTCGCCAGTTCGCGCAGGTCGTTCCAAGACATCAAGGCATGCTCGTCCGGCGGAGACGCGGGCAGCCTAATGCCTGCTTGGTCGGCCACTGCGGCCAGCCGCGCGTCGCGCGCTGCCGGCGGCAGCTTCTTCAGCTCAGCCAGTATTTGCCGCCGCCGCGCGCCGGCCAGTTGTGCGCTCTCCGCGCGCCGGCAGAGGTATGCGAACTGCTCTGCCCACAGCCAGCCGGGCGAAGCTCATGTGTGCGTCATCGACAGTAATGGCGATTGATCGCGGCGCCGGCGCCCGTCCTAGCTCCAGCCACCAGCCGATCTCAACCAGCGGCACGACGCGGTAGTGCCGGCAGATGTGCCGCAGTTGCCGCCGCAGCATCGCCAGGTCCACCGCGTCGTCGGCCCGCTCGGGTGCGCTGCGAAACTTGTGATATACAACAATGCGGGCCACGCGCCCGGAGAGCGAGCGCCAAACCGGCGCCAGCGGGCCGGCGGCGGCGAGATGGCGGACGGTCCGTTTGGCCGCAGCGATCATGACAACTCCCGGCGCGCTTCCATCGCATCCACATCGCAATCGCCGGCGGTCAGCGACCATTGCGTAATTGGCACACGCGGAACGGGCCGGCCGTCCATCCGACCGTAAACCAGGTGGGTCGCGAGCGATCGGCGCGCGAGCATGCCGGCGCCGAACGCGGCCAGCACCGTCGGGTCAGTCGCGCGCAACTCGCATACGCCGCACCCACGGCTGCGGAGCGCGCGCAGACCAGCCCTGAGCCAGCCGCGGACCTGCTCGACGCCTGCCTCGGGCGGGCAGATGAGTTCCAGAATGCGCGCCCGCCAACCGCTGCGGTCCGGCAGTCTGCGCCATACCAGGCAGGCCGTTTGCCCTTCGCTTTCCAGTGCCCAAAGCACGTAAGTCAAACCCGGGCAGCGCAGGTAGCGCCACAAGACAAACTCAGCGGTCCTGGGTACGCCCGCCCGGGTCTGGCGCGTCGCCCAGTCATCAATGCCCATTCGGCGCAGTGCAGCTATGGATGTGATGATCGCCGGCCCACGGCAGTCGCGGCTTTTGACCGCTGCCGGGCGGCGCAACAGGCGATCAAGCGCGACACGGGTCAACGACACGGGGCGGGTTACGACCGTCTGTTGCCCGGCGTCAAACCAGCCGCACGACCGGAACAGTCGCGCGGAAGCCTCGGTCTCCCCGAGGGCCAGCAACACGGGAAAGTCCAGTGCGGCTGCCCGAAGTAGCTCATGCCCGATGCCCTTTCGCTGATGCGTGGGCAGGACGTGGAAATCGACGCACCAGCCGGCGCGGACGCGCTCGCCCTCGAGTAACAGATCGGCGGGGATGATCGCGAGTTGCCCGGCCGGGCGACCGCCGTCGGAAAAGACATACAACGGCAAATGGTCGCCATCGCGCGCGGCGGGGTTTTCAGCGAGCAGCCAGCGGCAGTATCGGACGTGCGCGGGCCAGCTAAAGCCCGCGAACAGTCGCTGCGCCAGCCACTGGGACGGCGGGCCGGTCAGCGCTTCTGACGTCACACGTTCGACTGACGATATGGCGACAGTCATTGGCTTACCTGGTGACGGGTGCGTGGAGAATACACCGCACAGGTCTCTTATCGGCCGAGCCAGTGTGCACAGTGAAACACCGGCGTGATGGCGCGCCACAGAAGAGCCGGGGCGTG
>JAAYXS010000828.1 GCA_012515775.1 Phycisphaerae bacterium | reverse complement strand
GGTTACTTCGACGAAGTCCAGAAGGCCATTGCGGGCGAGGATACGCCCACCGCGGCCCTGACCGGTTCGACCGAGGAGGCGCAATTCGCGGCCGTAGGCAAACCGGCCCCGGTCCGCGCTCGACCGGCAGAGTCACGCACGCGCTAAACTGCGAGTTTTGCTGGGCCGACTGCACGAGTACGACGCAAAGAACGCTTCACGGCTCTGACCACGGTCGCCGGAAGGCTGCTGTTGGAAGGGACCGTCGGTTTGCTTGCCGCGCCGCCCCATCTCGGACGGGCACGCCAAATCAGCGTTCGGCGCGGTTTATGAACGCAACAAAAACCCCTGGTTTCCCAGGGGTGTCTGTTAAGCGGGTGATGGGACTTGAACCCACGACATTCACGTTGGCAACGTGACGCTCTACCACTGAGCTACACCCGCGTCGCCTCTTTTTGAGGCCGCTATTATATCGTCCGTCGCCGGCTTGCAAAGGGGCCAAAAAAACTTGGCCGCCAATCATCCGCCGCGGCAACATAGCCGGACGCGCAGGTCATGCGCGGGGCCTCGATTCCGCGGCTGCGGGCGGCGTCCCGAACCGCGCCCGCGACGCGACGGAAAATGGTGGCGGACGGAGTCGAACCGTCGACCTGCGGGTTATGAATCCGCCGCTCTTAACCAACTGAGCTACGCCACCAACGGCTTCACCACGGCCCCTCGGCCGCTTGCGGCCTGGCTCGGCACGCCGAAGCCAACGGCTAGTATATACGCTCTGCGGCGTGCGTAAAGGCGTTGGGGTTATCGGCAGCGCGGGTTTTGCGCGCCGGCCGCCCGATTGGGTTTTGCGCGCCGGCGGCCCGGCGGGTTTTGCGCTGCCGGCCGCCTTTCACGCGGGCTCCGCGGCGGTAGCCCTGCCGAATGCCGGGCCGCAACCGCCGAATGCCGCTCCTCGCATCAAGCCCCCTCGATCCGCTAGCCGATAAATCCTGCACACGTCCTGTACGCCGGCGCAAGCGCGGCCGGCGCGGACAGGAGTCATCGGCTCACGGAATGCGCGGACAGGAAGCGATCAATGGAACAGGAAGAGCGGAACAACCAACCGCAGAGCGACGGGAACAACGGTTCAATTCAATCTGAGGCCCACACCAGAAAGGGGCACAAAGGCTCGGGCGGCACCCCGGACGCGGGCTCCTCCCTGCGTGCCTCGCAGCGTGACGCTGCCATCGAGGCGCGCCGCCGCATGCAACAAGTGGCCGAAAGCGTCGCCGAAGCAGAGGCCCTGGCGCCGGCTCCGCTCCACGACACTTTCCTGGACGAGCGGAATGACGTGATGAGCGTCATCAACGAGCTCGAAGAGCAGCTCGACCGTCACCAGGACGTGCGCGAACGCCTGGAACGCGACCTCAAGGAAGCCAACGAGCGCGCCCAAGGCGCCGCTCAGCATACCCAGGAGTTGGAGTGGCAGGTCGTTACCCTCCAAACGCGGGTCGAGGCGCTCGAGCAGTTGCGCCAGGAGGTGTCGCTGCTGGAAGAGGAGCTCGCCACTGCCAACGCTCAGCTCCAGGCTGCCAACGAAGAGCAAGGCCGCAGCGAGAAAGAACGTACTCGCCTGCGCAATGAGTTAAAAACGGCCAACAAGCAGCTTGAGGAGCTGTGGGCCCTGCGCAAGGAGCGCGACGGGCTGCGCAGCGACGTAGCGTCGCTGACTGCGCGAATTGAGGAGTTGGACCGCGCTCAGCGCGAGTTGACCGACGAACGCGGCGCCCTGGCGGCTCGCCTGAAGGAAACCGCAGTCGCGCTCGAGGAAGCCCGTGGCGAGCGCCACCAGCACCAAATCCTGCTGCGCGCCGCCGAAGACCGCGCCCGCGAACTCACCCGCGTTCAGGAAGAGCTGGCCGACAAGCTCGAAACCCTGCGGGCCGACAAGAAGGCCCTGCAGGTCCAGGTGGGCCAGTTGGAACGCGAGAACGCGCGCCTGGTCGAGCAGCGACAATTCTACGAAACGGAACTCTCTTCGATGCGCAACGCCAGCCGCAGTGCCGAGTTGGCCCTGTCCAGCGTCAAGAAGGCGTTCGCCGAAGTGCGTGTCGCCCTGACCGAGACCAAGTCTCGCGCCCGGCGCCGCATGATCGAGACCTGGCCGCGGATCGGCATGCCGCTGCGCGGTGTTGGCGAGGACGGGGAGATTGACGAAGCTGACCGGGCGACCGGCCCGCACCACCAGACCATCGGACATGATTCCAACGCCATGCACAGCGCTGGGGAAGTCTGAACCTGCTTACGACTCAATTCCTGCCCCGGAGGGCGCCGTCCGCAAGACCGGCGCCCTTTTTGCTTTTCCGAGCCAACTTGGCTGACCGGCCGTCCTGCCCAGCGCGGCTTTGCAGACGAGGCGCGGCGACCAGGCACCGCCCATTAGGCAAGCCAATCCCCTGGCTTGACGAACGCCGCTCGCCGCGAGCCTAATACCGGTAATCCGGGCCCCCGACTGCTTTGCACCCGACTGCTTGATGAGCCGTGAACCCGCAGGCCCCACACAGACCCGTCGCCGCCGCAGCATCTGACGCGTTCCGCTTGCGCCTCGATCTCCGCGACGAGGCCGCCGCCGGTCCCCTGGCCGGCACGACGTTCGCCGTCAAAGACATGTTCGACCTGGCCGGATTGGTCACCGGCGGCGGTACTCCAGACTGGCTCGCGACCCACGCCCCGGCCCGCGAGACGGCTCCCTGCGTCGTCGCCTGCTTGAGGGCCGGCGCGCGGCTCATTGGCGTCACGATCGCCGACGAGATGGCTTTCAGCATTACCGGCGAGAACGCCCATTACGGAACCCCGCTGAACCCCGCAGCACCTGACCGCGTGCCCGGCGGTTCGTCCAGCGGCTCGGCGTCAGTAACTGCCAGCGGCCTGGTCGACTTCGCACTCGGCACCGACACGGCCGGCTCGATTCGCGTTCCGGCCAGCTATTGCGGCATATTCGGAATACGTCCAACACATGGGCGAATTTCCACGCAGGGCGTAATGCCTCTCTCGCCGAGCTTCGACACAGTCGGCTGGTTCGCCCGCG
>JAAYXS010000827.1 GCA_012515775.1 Phycisphaerae bacterium | reverse complement strand
TGGACACCGTGCTGAACGCCGGCCTGCTCGAACCCGCCGGCATAGTACAGATGAGCGCCGCGCTGCTATACAAGCTGGCGCTGCGCCTGGGGCTGACGCTGCTGGTGCTGGCGCTGCTGGATTACTGGTATCAACGCTGGAACTGGTGGCGGCGCCTCAAAATGACCAAGCAGGAGGTGCGCGACGAACTCAAGCGCATGGAGGGCGACCCGCAAATGCGCCAACGGCGCCGCCAGTTGCAGATGCGCCTGGCCTTGCAGCGCGTCGGTATAGACGTCCCCAAAGCGGACGTGGTCGTCACCAACCCCACTGAATACGCCGTCGCCCTGAAATACGATGAAGCAACGATGACCGCGCCGCGCGTCATGGCTAAGGGCAAGGACCTGCTGGCCGCACGCATCCGGCAGGTGGCCCAGCAACACCGTATTCCCATTGTGCAGCGCCCGCCGTTGGCCCGGGCATTGTACGCGGCGGTCGAAGTCGGGAAGGAGGTGCCGCCCGCCTACTACCGGGCCGTCGCGGAAGTGTTGGCCTATGTCTACAGAATCACCGGCAAGTTGCGGGCCGCCGGATAACTGCGAAGCCGTACTGACTGACTGATGCTCGACAATCACCCCATTACGCTGTTCATCGCCCGCCACCGCGGCCTGCTGTTTCCCTGCGCGGCCGCGGCGCTGATCTTTGTTATTCTCATCCCGCTGCCAACCTGGGTTCTGGATTTCCTGCTGATCTCGGACGTGCTGCTGGCCACGATCGTCCTGATGACGGTCATGTATGTCCGCGCCCCGCTGGAGTTTTCCTCGTTCCCCTCGCTCCTGCTGGCGGCCACCCTCTTCCGCCTGGTACTCAACACCGCGACCACACGCCTGATTTTGACGAACGGTCAGGCCGGCACGGACGCCGCCGGACAAGTCATCCACACGTTCGGCACGTTTATCGCCGGCAACTCGCTGGCGGTCGGCGTCATCATCTTCCTCATCATCACCGTGGTGCAGTTCGTCGTCATCACCAAAGGCGCCACGCGCATCGCCGAAGTCGCTGCGCGCTTCACGCTCGACGGCATGCCCGGCAAGCAAATGGCCATCGACGCCGACCTCAACGCCGGCCTGATCGATGAGACCGAGGCCCGCCGCCGCCGCCGTCAAATCACTGACGAGGCCGACTTCTACGGCGCCATGGACGGCGCCAGCAAGTTCGTTCGCGGCGACGCCATCGCCGGCCTGGTAATCACTCTGGTGAACATTCTCGGCGGCCTCTACGTCGGCATGGTCGAAGGCGGCATGGGCGTGATGAACTGCCTCTCGGTTTACACCAAACTGTCCATCGGCGACAGTTTGGCCGCTCAAATTCCGGCCTTCCTCCTGTCGGTCGCGGCCGCCATGCTCGTCACGCGCAGCACCGGCCAAACCAACATGGGCGAGGAAGTCATCGGCCAGCTCGCCTCGAGGCCGATCGCGCTACTCGGCGCCGCGGCCTTCCTGGGCGTACTGATGCTTACGCCTATGCCGAAGGTCCCGCTGCTTACCATGGC
>JAAYXS010000826.1 GCA_012515775.1 Phycisphaerae bacterium | reverse complement strand
GCCGACGGGACGCGTTTCTTCGTTCAGGAGGGCGACGGTATCCACCGTGCCGTTTTGCTGGCTGAGAATAGCAATCCGCCGGGCGCAGTGAGTGTAATCCTTGACCAGAATGAGACCAACGTCCACAACCTGGTGACTGCTAACACATACTACGAGTTTCTACCTGGGCAGAACGGATTCAACGACCCAATCGCGGTCGTTCCGGGCAGCGAGGTGGGTGAGCTTGTAAAGTACGTCGAGGCCATGGCGGTCTTGGCGGGCGTAGGCTGAAATATCGTCCGGCAGACTCTTGCACGACGGTGTGCAGCCTTTCGCGCGAGTCGAGTGTGACTTTGGCTACGTGAACTTTCGCACGATGGCGTGAAGATTTTTGCGCGCCCGCGTGTAGTGCTCGCCGGACTTTGCAGGACCGCCTGCGTTGGCATGCCCCCGGTTAACGGCGCCAGCGTTAGCGGGCTGGAAGCGGACAGTCTGCGCCGGACGCGCCGGCGTCGGCTCGGTCGCCGGAAGCCGCGAGATTAGCTGGCAAACTGACCCGGGTCCCGGTCTGCACGGCGCGGGTGCCCCTGCGCCCGGACCGCACCAGCCGGCAGCGCGCCGGATGTAGACCTACCCATTTATGCGTAGACACGGGCAGGCGCAGGCCTGATATTGAGGAAGACATTTGGGATGCTCAGCTTGATTTCAAAGCCCGGGCAGAATTGGTCGGAGGGTGGTTTATGCCGACGCGCCCCCGTCGGGATGGTGAGCGCGAATGCGCCAGAGAACCGGGTTCCAGCCCGTTCAGCGAAAAGGACTGGTTGCTGCTGGCCAAAACGCTGGGATTGAGTGCGCGCCAAGTGGAAGTCGCCAAGCTGCTGTGCGAGGGATTCACATACGGGGGTATGGCGGCACGACTGAACATCTCAGTCAACACTGTTCGCATGCACATGCGCGCCTTGTTCGCCAAGTTGGGCACCCATGACCAGGTGGGAGTGGTCGTACGACTGGCGGTGACTCAACGCCGGCTGGCCAGGCCGCAACTTTGACAAGTTTTTTTTGCACCTATCAATTTATGCGTAGCGGCCCTGGGGCGACATGAGTACGCTCATTGGTATCAGGAGGCCTGAGCAATTTCGTTGCGTTGCTCCGTGACGCGGAGATCCAGGAAAATCTGGTAGCCGGTCATATTCGCCCGTTAGTCATTTAACCGCGGCCGAGTGGCCTCCCAGCGTCTAACGCCCGGCGGCAATTTCGTCCGGGTGTCTGTTGGTGGTGGCTCGCGCATGCGCGGCGGGTTCGCGGCACATGAGCCGCGCAGTCCGTGGCGGCGGCGCCGAGCGGGAGAAGGAGCGTGTCCACGACATCGCGTTTGACGCGCCAAGAGCTGGCGCCGAGTTCTTAATTGCGACAGAAAACACACCGGCGGCCGGCGGGGCCGGCGCGCCGCGCGTGTCGAAGTCGCTCGGGGTGGAGATGCGGCCACATGAGTGTGGAGGACGGCGGATGATCTGCAATGGCATTACGTACACAGCGGGCATGATGGTTCTGGCGTTGGCGGCTACAGCTAGCCCGGTCAGAGGAGACGCGGCCGGGCCGCCCATGTTGCGCCTTGACGAACCGACAGGGGCATGTTGCGCCTTGGGTGGGGTGTGCTGGGACGACAGCACGGCGACTGCTTGCT
>JAAYXS010000825.1 GCA_012515775.1 Phycisphaerae bacterium | reverse complement strand
GATAGCCTAACTCAAACACACGCTCTTCAATCAAACCGGCCAAATAGCGAGCCACCGGCTGACCCAGGTCATAGACGTTTCGCAACGTCTCAACGATCGCCCCCTTTCTCCAGCGAACGGGCGCTCGGCCGCATTCGGCCGGGTCATATACTCGCACTCTGGCTCGCCGTGCGTCGCGCAGCCGGCGATGAGCTTTCAGAATTTCGGCCGAGTAGCCCAGGCCGGTTTGCGTTAGAGCGGCCCGAGCACAGCCGTACACGTATTCGCTAGTGGGGACTTCAAAATCTTCCAGTTGGCGCAGATGCACTGCAATTGCCTGACTCAGCGGGCCGGCCATTCGCCCCTCTTCGCCGCCGGCCTGAAGCACGCGCCTCAAGCAGCTCTGTAGCTTGGACGCACTGAAATGCTCCAGTGTGCCGTCTCGTTTTGCAATGACCAGCGCCTTCTTGGGCTTCACGGCTCCCTTGGCTCCTCCTGGAACAGATCGCGTTGGCCGGGGATGTCGTCAGCCGACCGCTCGATCAAGTCCTGCGCCTCTTCAATAAAGTCACCCACGTCCTCAAATTGCCGATACACGCTGGCGAATCGCACATAGGCCACCTTATCCACTCGCCGCAGCACCGCCGCGATTCGCTCGCCTATCGTCTGGCTCGAGACTTCCTTCTCAAAATGAGAAACCAGGTACTCCTCTACCTCGTCTACGATCTGGTCGATGCGCTCCGCGGAAATCGGCCGCTTGTAGGCCGCCCGAACAATACCCTCGCGCATCTTCTCGCGATCGTACGGCACGCGCGATGCGTCGCGCTTGATAACCGTCAGCCGAATCGTTTCTTCGACACGCTCGTACGTGGTGAACCGTCGCCCGCACCGCAGACACTTCCGCCGTCGCCGGATAGAACGCCCGGCTTCCGTGAGCCGCGAGTCGACCACTTTGTCGTCGTCGGCCTTGCAGAACGGACAACGCATGGGGCCAAGCTTCCCATTTTCACGCTCGCCTGGTTCCCGTGTCGCACTTCGGCCGCCTTGTGCCCAGGCTGAACACCATATGTTGTTACTGAGTAAGTTTATAACACAATGCGCTGTGTGTCAAATAATTTCTGCGGATTTACGCAAGACAAATTCCCCCACCGCGGTTATAAACTCGCCCCCGTGCCCAGCGCCTTGGCTGAAATCGCGGTCGGCGGCTTCCACGTCGGCGGTTTTTCGACCGCCGGCGAAGAAACCTTCTTCGTCATTCCCGAAATGAACCTCGGCTTCGATATCGGCCGCGGGCGCCGCGAAATCCTGGCCGTCGACAACATCTTTCTCAGCCACGGCCATATGGATCACGCGGCCGGCGTGGCGTACTACTTCTCGCAGCGGATGTTCATCGACAACCGCCCAGGCAACCTGTATGCCCCCGAGCCGCTGGTGCAGCCGATCCGCCGGCTGCTGCAGGTATGGGGCGAAATCGATGGCAACGAACCGCCGGCGAATATCTTTCCCGCGTATGCCGGCGAGGACATTCAGGTCCGGCGCGACCTGATCGTGCGGCCCTTCGAAGTGAACCACCCCTGCCGGCGGCGGGTGCGCGGCGCGTATCCCAGCCTGGGTTACGTGGCCATCGAGGTGCGCAATAAGCTGCTGGACGAGT
>JAAYXS010000149.1 GCA_012515775.1 Phycisphaerae bacterium | reverse complement strand
TGGCTGGAGCTTCGTGCTCGGGATGAATGTATAATCCGCGCCGGTGTTATATGAAGGTCACCATTAACGGCCAAGCGCGGACCTTCGAGCAGCCGCTCACGATTGCCGAGTTGCTGGCTCAACTCGAAGTCCACCCGCTTCGTGTGGCAATTGAAGTGAACGAGCAGCTCGTCCGCCGGGCTGATTTCGCGGCTACTCAAATTCGAGAGGGCGACCGCATCGAGGTCGTCACGTTTGTTGGAGGAGGTTGATGGATCCCGCTCCGCTCAAGATTGCCAACTTTTCCTTCCGCTCACGCCTCTTCGTCGGCACCGGCAAGTACCTTCGCGGCGGCGAGCCCGATTACGAGTTAATGCGCGATGCCCTTGACGCCTCGGGGTGCGAGGTCGTCACGGTCGCCGTGCGTCGCGAGCGGCTGTACGACAAACAAGGTCGCAGCCTGCTGGACTACCTGGACACGCGGCGCTACACGATCCTGCCGAACACGGCCGGCTGCTTCAGCGCGGAGGACGCGATCCGTGCGGCGCGCCTGGGGCGCGAGCTGCTCGAGGGCATGGCCAATCCGGGGGCGCAGTGGGTCAAGCTCGAGGTGCTGGCCGAGAAGAAGACGTTGCTGCCAGACCCGATCGAGACGTTACGAGCGGCAGAAGTTCTCATCAAAGAGGGCTTCATCGTAATGGCTTATTCCAACGACGATCCGGTGCTGGCCCGGCGGCTGAAAGACGCGGGCGTAACGAGCGTGATGCCGCTGGGGGCGCCGATCGGCAGCGGCCTGGGAATTCTGAATCCGAACAACATCCGCCTGGTCCTCGAGGATTTGAAGGACGGCGATCCAGCCTACCCGGTAATCGTGGATGCCGGCGTGGGAACGGCGTCCGACGTGACGGTTGCGATGGAACTCGGCGCCGACGGCGTCCTACTGAACACCGGCATCGCCGGCGCCCAAGATCCGGTGACGATGGCGACCGCGATGCGCCACGCGATTGAGGCCGGCTATTTGGCCTATCATGCCGGCCGAATCCCGCGCAAGGCGTACGCGGCGGCCTCGTCGCCAATGGAAGGCCGCATCGCCCCGGCCCGGTAGACGTCGGCCAAATAGACGAAAGAGGTACGCTATGGCAGGCACCGGCTCGTTCGACGACATGGTGGCCGGCGGCGGTCCGATCGAAAACGGCGGGACGGCCGCACGTGTCGCCGCGGGCCACAATGGGGCTACCATACCGCTGTGCCCGGTCGACCGGCTGCCGCGCCGCCGCCGCAATCAGATCTGCATCGTCATCATCGCCATCGGCCTGCTGAATTTTCTAATCTACACCATGACTTACGCGATTCTGGGCGGCGATGCGCACAACGGCTATCGCCGCATTGTCACCGAGCTGAACGGAGCCCAGCGCACGGAGTACATAATCCGCGGCCACCACGTGCGCGACCTGCAGGGGTTGCAAACGCCGGTCAGCCGGGGGGCGTGGATATATAGCTACGTGCACTCAATCACCGTGCCGCTGACGTCCGGCGCGTTGATCATCTGCATGCTGGTTCTAGCGCGGCCGCACATCATTACCACGATGCGCGATGGCTGGATCAGCGGGCCGGCGTTCGTGACGGCTTTCGCGACCGTGGTAATTCTGGTATCGATCGCGGCCACCATTCTGATGGCGGCGCATTTTGTCGCACAGATGCGAGGTGGTTAAGACAAGCCACCAGTGGAGAGGAGTAGCCGGGCGTGTCTCTGGCTGAGTGGCTGCAACCAGACGGACCAATCGCCCGCCGGCTGCCCGGTTTTGAAATCCGGCCGCAGCAGCGCCAAATGTCGGACGCTATCGCGGCCGCTTTTATGCAGAGCCGGCATCTGGCGGTGGAAGCCGGCACGGGCGTCGGCAAGACGTTCGCCTACCTGCTGCCGGCGATCGACCAGATTGTGACGAACAAGAAGCGCGTCGTGATCAGCACGCACACGATCGCGCTTCAGGAACAACTGATCCACAAAGACATCCCATTTCTGCGTGAAGCGCTGGGGATCAACTTCTCGGCCGAACTCGTCAAAGGCCGCACGAATTACGTGAGCCTGCGGCGGCTGAAACAGGCCAGCGAGAGGCAGAAGAGCCTGTTTGCGGGTGGGCGGCTGCAGGAGGCCCTGCACGCGATCGAGGATTGGGCCTATGAAACCGAGGACGGCTCACTCAGCGATTTGCCGCTGGCGCCGCCGGGCGAGGTATGGGAGAAGGTGCGCAGCGAGCACGGCGCCTGCCTGGGGCGGCGCTGCCCGCTTTACGAAGTCTGCTTCTACCAGCGTGCGCGGCGCAAAGCCGAGGCGGCGGATTTGCTGGTCGTTAACCATGCGCTGCTGATCAGCGACCTGTTGCTGCGCCGCGAAGGGGCCAGCGTGCTGCCGGAATATACGCTGGCCGTCATCGATGAAGCGCACACGCTAGAAAACGTGGCCACCGACCACCTGGGCATCAACGTCTCCAGCACGCAGGTGCAATATCTGCTCAGCGGGTTGTTCAACGAACGGACGGGCAAGGGCTATCTTGCCAATACCGGGGAAGATGCCCAGAAGACGGCCGTTATCCGGGCTCAATCCGCCTGTGCCGAGTTCTTCGAGAACCTGCGTGATTGGCAGCGGCGTTACGCGCGTTCGAACGGCCGCCTGCTGGAACCGCCGCGAGTCAAGAACGCGCTGACGCCGGCGCTGAACGAGCTGATCGAGACGCTCAAGCCGCTCAAGAAAGCGTTGCCGCGCGAAGAAGATCAGTACGAGTTGGGCATGT
>JAAYXS010000824.1 GCA_012515775.1 Phycisphaerae bacterium | reverse complement strand
TGGTGCCTTCGCCATTGCCGCGGGCGATCGTGGAGATCGACCTCATCCGGCGGCTGGCCAATGCCGGTGAAATACTCGTCACAGCCGGCGGCGGCGGCATTCCTGTAGCGCGGACCGAAAGCGGCGCGCTGGTAGGTGTGGAAGCCGTTATCGATAAGGACCGCACTTCCGGCCTGCTGGCACGGGCGATCGACGCGGCCGTGCTCCTGATTTGCACCAACGTCTCGCGCGTCGCGGTTAATTACCAGACGCCGAGCGAGCGCTTTCTGGACCACGTGACCCATACCGAAATTCGGCGCTATTACCTGGAGGGCCAGTTTCCGCCCGGCTCGATGGGGCCCAAGGTCGAAGCGGCTATTGATTTTCTCGAAGGCTCGCGCCGCCGCGACGCCTGCGTGATCATCTGCGACCTGGAACATATGGCTGACGCTTTGGCCGGACGCGCGGGAACCTGGATCACGAAGGACTGACGACGGAGCGGAGCCGGGCCGCACCGGCCTGGAGTTGTGGTTTGGGGCGCGCAAGCTTTTCTCAAGCGATGACGGTCTATCGTTTAATGGTTCCCTTCCGGAACCAACCGGCCGCGGCATGCCGGGCAATCAGAGACGGCGCGGCTGATGGGCATTCTGTTGCGAGTTGATCGCCAAACCTTGCAGAACTTGGGAACGGGTACAATAAGAGCGTTACGACATTCCGCCAAAGGGCTTCGATTGGGACCCGAATGAGCAAAACTAACGGTGAAAACGGGGAGAATGGACATAAGGGCTATCGCGGCGCTAGTGCCGCCGTGCTCGCCCGCCACGGCGTAGGGGTCTGGAGCGACGTGGTCATCGAGACTGCCTCCGCCCGCTTTGAGGGCATTATTCTGCCGCGCTCCGAAACCGCCGACGACCAGCACATCGTCGTCAAGCTGACCAGCGGCTACAACATCGGTGTGGCCGCTGACGGAATTACGGCCATCACCGAACGTGGCCACAAAGAAGCGCACTACAGAATTCCCGAAAAGAAATTCCCTTACGACCAGGGTAAGCCGAACGTGACGCTGTTCGGCACCGGCGGCACGATCGCCAGCCGCTTGGATTATCGCACCGGCGCGGTCATGCCCGCCTTCTCGCCCGGCGAGCTGTACGACTCGGTTCCCGAGTTGGCCGACATCTGCAATCTCCGCACCGAGAAGCTCTTCGGCGTTTTCAGCGAGAACATGGGCCCGCAGCACTACATCGCGCTGGCCGAGCGCATCGGCGAGGAGATCCGTTCCGGCGTCGGAGGCATCGTCATCGGGCACGGCACCGACACGATGCACCACACTGCCGCGATTCTGTCGTTCATGGTTCAGAACCCGCCCGTGCCGATCGTCATGGTCGGCTCGCAACGCTCGAGCGACCGGCCCTCGTCTGATGCCGCATCCAACCTGATCAATGCGGTCAAGGCCGCGGCCGAAGGCGACATCGCCGAGGTGATGGTGTGCATGTTCGGCCCGACTTCGGACGAGTATTGCCTGCTGCACCGCGGCACGCGCGTGCGGAAGATGCACTCCAGCTATCGCTCGGCATTTCGCACGATTGGCGACGTTCCGCTGGCGATGGTTGACCGCAACCAGATTCGCCAACTGCGCAACGACTACAAACGCCGCCGCGGCGACCGTGATGTAATCATCAACACCGCGTTCGACGAAAAGGTCACAATTCTCTACCACTACCCCAACATGCAGCCCGACCTGGTCGACGCGGTAGTGGAGAAGGGCTATCGCGGCATCATCATCGCTGGAACGGGCCTGGGGCACGTGAACAAGCCCCTTTATCCGGCCCTGAGGCGGGCCATCGAGGCCGGCGTGCACGTCTACATGACCGTGCAAACGCTGTGGGGCTACGTGCAGATGTACGTATACAGCACCGGCCGTGACCTGATGGAGCTGGGCGTTGTGCCGGCGGCCAACATGCTGCCCGAGGTGGCCTACATGAAGTTGTGCTGGGCCCTGGGGCAGAGCCACGACCGCGAAGAGGTCAAACGCATCATGCTCACGCCGATTATCGACGAGATCACGCTGCGCGAGCCGTACAACGGGTATCTGATCTACCAGGGCGAAATCCCCGAGGTGCAGGAGTTTCTGCGGTCGATTCGCAGATAGAAGCGCTCCGCAATCCAGCGATAAATCCAGCGGCCAACAAATTGCCAAAGCGATGTGTTGGCGCCGACCCGTTTCGCCCAGAAGCCCCTCGTGCTAATCTCATGGGCTCCAAATAAGGGAGTACGCAATCGGAGTCCGCGCATGCCGGCAGAGCCAAACGGAACTGAATTCGAATTTGTGGCCGGGCAGAAGCCCCGCACGCCATCTGACGTCCTGTTGGTCCCCTTAGTGACAAAGCCGCGCCCTCCGTTACCGCTGGTGAAGGCCGTGGACGACGTTTGCGGCGACGCGGTATCCGCATTACTCGCGGTGCAGGCCGCGGGCGCTGAAGCCGGGCACTTGGCGCACACCACCAGCGCCGGGCCGCTCCCGCGTATTCTTGTCGTGGATCTCGGCCCGACGGAGAAGCTGACGGGCTTGGCCGTGCGCCAGGCCGCCGCCTCCGCGGCCCGTTGGCTGATTGCGGAGAAGCTTACCAGCGGCGCCGTGTGGCTGGATGGACTGGCCTCAACCGGGCTGAATGAATGCTTCAGGGAGTGGACGCTGGGGATGGCGTTAGCCGGCTTTCGCTTCACCGAATTCCTGAAGAACAACAACAAAACGCCGAAAAAAGTGCGCTTGCAGCCCCGCGCCGGTGATCCGGGGCTGGTCCGCAGGGCAATGGGCGAAATCAAGACTGCGACGACGATCGCCGCTGCCGTCAATTACGCCCGCCGGTTGGCTCACATGCCGGGGAACGTCATCAATCCGCAGACCCTGGCAGAAGAGGCCAAACGCCTGGCACGCCTCTGCGGCTTGAAATACAAACTCGTCGACGCCGCCGAGGCGCGGCGCATGGGTATGGGCGGACTCCTGGCGGTCGGCGGCGGTTCGGCTCACGCACCATGCCTGATTCAGCTCGAGTACCGGCCGCGCCCCGATTCGCGCCGCAACACGGTTCTTGTCGGCAAAGCGATCACCTTCGACACGGGCGGCTATTCCATCAAGCCGGCGGCCGGGCTGGAGGGGCTCAAATTCGATAAGTGCGGCGGCGCGGCCGTATTGGGCACATTGCAGGCGGCATCGCAGTTGGGGCTGCCGTGCAACGTGGCCGGCGTGATCGGAGCGGCCGAAAACGCGATCTCCGAGCGGGCCTATCGTCCCGGCGACATTCTGACGATGGCCAGCGGCAAAACGGTGGAAGTAATCAGCACGGACGCCGAGGGGCGGCTGGTGCTGGCCGACGCGCTGTGGTACGCCCAGCAGCACCTCAACCCGACCGAAATCATCGACATCGCCACGCTTACCGGCGGGGTAAACGTGGCGCTGGGCAAGGTCGCGGCCGGCATCATGAGCACCGATGACGAACTGGCCGGCGTGCTCGGCGAGTGCGGCCGGGCGGTACACGAACGGCTCTGGCGGCTGCCGCTGTGGGACGAGTACCGTGACCTGATCAAGGGAACGGACGCGGATATCCGTAACTCCTCCGGCAAGCGCGAGGCGCAGGCGATCGTGGGCGGCATGTTCCTCAAGGAATTCATCGCCAAGGGCGTGGCGTGGGCGCATGTGGACATCGCGGCGGTGGCAACGCTGGAGGAGTCGAATTCGCCGACCGGCAAAGGCGCCACGGGTTTCGGCGTTCAATTGCTGGTTGAGTATCTGCGCCGCGCGGCGCAGCCATAGCGGAGCCGGGGCACCGGTGCCTGGTCGCAGCCGGGCTTAAATCCGGTGACCCGATTTCCCCGCCGGACGCTGGCCCCCCCTAGCCGCCGGTAGTACACTTTCCGCGCTGAAGTCCGTTCGAAGGATCGCACGGACGCTGCCAACGGTGGATGCGAGGAGCATTACTATGAGGAAGTTGCTGGCTGCCGCAATCATTATCGGAGTTTCACTGGGCATTGCAGGCTGTGCACAGAACGCCTACGTCGGGCATCAAGGTGGATGGGCCGGCGTGTGGTTCGGCGACGTGGGGGTCAAGGGCAACGGCAATAACGTCAACGTGGAGCGCGGATCAAACTTGCGCAAGCTCTCGATCTGGGGCGACTGCAACACGGTGAACGTCGAAGACGGCGTCACCTTGGTGCACGTCGAATTCTTCGGAAAGAACAACACCGTCACCATCCCCGCAGGCCTGCTCGTACGCCTCACCGACTGGGGCCAGGGCAACACGCTCGTGCGGCGCCCGGAGGTCTATGACCGCATGATCGAAACCCCCTACGGCTACACGCCGGCCGTTATTCCACTGGGGCCGGCCACGCCGATGCCCCCTGAAACGCAGTTTCAGAGCGGCACGCCTCTTCCGACCGGTACGCCCGTCGCGCCGCCTCCGGCCGAGCCGCGCCCTGACGTGCAGCTCGTTCCCGACGAATTCGAGCAGATGGAAGAGCCGACGAAATAGCCGAACCGTCGAGTGGCGATAGCGACGGCCGGTTAAATGACGCAGCGCTGTACATGCGTCTGCGACGAAGGACGGCATTGAATGGCAATGCCAGAGTGGTACTATGCCGCGAACGGACAATCCTTCGGGCCCTTCACACGTGAAGAGTTATTAGCCAAGCTGCCCTCTCTGCAAGGCCCGGACACGCTGGTCTTCGGTCCAAGTGTCAGTTACTGGACGCCGGCCCGCCGCGTGGCCGGGCTGGCCGGCGCCGCTGCGGCCCCGCCCCCACCGGGCGCCCGCAGGTGCGATGAGGTCGACTACAAAATCACCGGCGATGACATGCAGTTCGTCGAGGTCGAGCTCGATCCCGGCGAAATGGTCATCGCCGACGCCGGCGCCATGATGTACATGACCGCCGGCATCCGCATGGAAACACACTTCGGCGACCCCAGCCGGCCCGAGCAGGGTCTGCTCGGCAAGGTGTTCTCGGCCGGCAAACGCGTGCTTACCGGCGAATCCCTGTTCCTGACTACTTTCGTCAATGGCGGTTCCGGCAAGCACCAGGTTGCTTTCGCCGCGCCGTACCCGGGCAAGATTCTGGCCATGGACCTTTCGCAGCTCGGCGGCGAGTTGCTGTGCCAGAAGGATTCATTCCTCTGCGCGGCGCGCGGCGTGAGTATCGGCGTCGCATTCACCAAACGCATCGGCGCCGGTCTGTTCGGCGGCGAGGGCTTCGTTCTCCAGCGGCTGAGCGGCTCGGGCCTGGTCTTCGTGCACGCCGGCGGCACGCTGCACCGCCGCACTTTGGCGCCCGGCGAGACGCTGCGGGTCGACACCGGCTGCCTGGTCGCGTTTCAGCCCAGCGTCGAATACGACATCGGCTTCGTGGGCGGCTTGCGCAACGCGCTATTCGGCGGCGAAGGCCTGTTCTTCGTCACGCTCACCGGGCCGGGTGAGGTCTGGCTGCAATCATTGCCGTTCGCGCGCTTGGCCGACCGCATCCACGCGGCCGGCGGCTTGACGGGGCGCAGACCCGACGAGGGGGGCAGCATCCTGGGCGGGCTGGGGCGAGTGCTGGACGGGGACAATAGGTGAGTGAAATGCCGATGGAACACAGGAGCGGCCCGTCCTTCAGCCCGGACGCAGCGCCGCCAAAATCGCTCGTGACAGATCAGGCCGCCGCTCAAGCCGCCCGCACCCGCCACGAGCACTTTAAGCACACGGCCCGCGCGCACTTTGACCGCTGGGCGTTGTCGTACGATCGCTCATGGCTCGGCGAACTGGTCTTCTATCCCAGCATGCGCGCCTGCCACGAGCAAATTCTCCGTTGGCAGGCCGAGCGCTGCCGCGCCCCCTATCGCCTGCTGGATGTCGGCTGCGGCACCGGCAATCTCCTGCTCAGCCTGGTTGATGATCCGCACGCCGAGCAGCTCGTCGGCCTCGATTACTCCGACGAAATGGTGCGCTGCGTGCAGACGAAGATCGACCCGGAGATTCACCTGGACCGCCTGCGCGTCGTGCATGGCGACGCCGAACACCTGCCGTTCGAGGACGCCTCTTTTGACGTTCTCACCTGCGCCAACTCGTTCCATCACTATCCGCACCAGGAGGCCGTCATCCGCCAGTTTTACCGCGTGCTGCGGCCCGGCGGCATGCTGGTGCTGATCGATGGCTTCCGCGACAACGTGGTCGGCTGGATCGTCTTCGACGTCGCCGTCGCCTTCGTCGAGAAAGCGGTCCACCACGCCGCCTGGTCGGCCGTCCGCAACATGCTGGCCGAAGCCGGCTTCAGCACAATCACGCAGCGCAAGCTGAACGTCCTAGCCCCCCTGCTCGTCTCCGTCGCCAGAAAGTAGCAAACCCGGGGCGGCCGCCAAAAAGTCGGGGTGCCATGCCCCAAACGCGGGTGCCATGCCCAAGCTCTAAGCGCGGGCATGCCAGATCCAGAGACACGATCAAAAGACATTCGAATCGGTCCACGGCGCCGCGCGGGGGCCATCAACGCGGGGTGCCCAAGCTCTAAGCGCGGGCATGCCCGCGCCCGCCCCGCGGGCTTGGGCATGGCACCCACGAACATGGGGCCTGTGGGACTTCGTTAGGGGCCGGCGCCGCGCAGGCGCCCCGAAATTCCCATCCGCGCCGCGCGCGCGTATCATCGCTGATCTATGGCGCTGCCTGTAGTAGTCATCGTCGGCCGGCCGAACGTCGGAAAGAGCTCGCTGCTCAACAGCCTGGCGCGCGAGCGCATCAGCATCGTCGATCCGCGCGCCGGCATCACGCGCGACCGCGTCTCCACCATCGTCGAATATAACGACCGCTACTTCGAACTCGTCGACACCGGCGGCATCGGCATCATCGACGACCAGCAGCTCGAAGAGCACGTCGAGCAACAGATTCACTACGCCATCGCCCGCGCGGACGTGATCGTCTTCCTGGTCGACGTCGCCGACGGCGTCACCCCGCTGGACGTCTCCGTCGCCGAACTCCTGCGCCGCGTCAACAAGCCCGTCATCCTTGTCGCCAACAAGGTCGATGGCCCCGCCCGTGAACCCGAGGCGGCCGCCTTTTTCCGCCTCGGATTCGGCGAGCCGCTGTGCGCCTCCGCTCTGCACGGCTACGGCCGCGAAGCGCTGCTCGAACGCATCGGCCAACTGCTCGGCCCCGCCGTCGGCGAGCGACCCGAAGAGCCGGTCATGAAGCTGGCGATCGTCGGCAAGCGCAACGCCGGCAAGAGCACGCTGGTCAACGCCCTGGCCGGCGAGGACCGGATGATCGTCAGCGAAATCCCCGGTACGACCCGCGACGCCGTGGACGTGCAGTTCGAGCGCGACGGCCGGCAGTTCGTGGCCATCGACACCGCCGGCGTTCGCAAGCGGGCCAGCATGCGCGACGTGGATTTCTATTCGTACACGCGCGCCTTGCGCTCGATCCGCCGGGCGGATGTGGTCATGCTGCTTATCGACGCCCTTGTTCCGGTGGCCGAGGTCGATCTGAAGCTCGCCCGGGCGATCCTGGACGAGTACAAGCCGGTGGTCATCGCCATCAACAAATGGGACCTGGCCAAAGACCAGGCCACCACCGGCCAGTTCGCCGATTACCTCACCGAGACCATCCCCTGGCTGCGCTACGCCCCGATCATTTTCATGACCGCCAAAACCGGCCATAACGTCCAGGCGGCGGTGGATGTGGCCGCCAGCTTGCACAAGCAGGCCCAGACGCGCGTCGGCACCGGAAAGCTCAACCAGGCGCTGCAGAAGATTCTGGAACAGCGCGGGCCATCGGCCAAGCACGGCACGCAGCCGGTGAAGGTGTACTACGCCACACAAGTCGCGGTTGCGCCGCCGACCGTGGTGTTCTTCTGCAACAATGCCGGCGCGGTGACGGAGAACTACCGCCGCTACATGGAAAACCGGCTGCGTGAGCACCTGCCGTTCTCGGAAATTCCCGTCCGCCTGCTGTTTCGCACCCGATCGGCTTAAGGCGGACGGGCATCGTCAAAACGCAGCGAAAGCCCGGGTGCCATGCCCAAGCCGCGTAGCGGCGCGGGCATGCCATCGTCAGTAACATGCCATCGCCAGTAACCCCAGCGGGTGCCAGCTCGACACCGCGAGTCGCCGAACGCCACGAAGGCAACTGATATTCACCGGGGCGACACGCCCCGGCTCTGCTCTCTTGATCCCTCAATCCCTTGATCCCTAGATCCCTCGGTCCCCACTCTGCACGTCCCCGCTCTACGCCTTATAATCCCCCGAATGTCACCGACCTTCGCCTACCACGAGTTGCCCAACGGCCTGCGCGTCGTTTGCCAGACTCTGCCGCAAGTGCATTCCGCCGCCATCGGCTTCTATGTTCGCACCGGGGCGCGGCATGAACAGCCCGACCTGCACGGCGTCAGCCATTTCCTGGAGCACATGTGCTTCAAGGGCACGGCCACACGCAGCTCGCGCGACATAAACGTCTGCTTCGACGAACTCGGCAGCATCTACAACGCCTTTACCGGCAAAGAGCACACAGTCTATTACGGCTGGGTGCCGGCCGCGCACCTGACGCGGCAGCTCGAGTTGCTGGCGGACATGATGCACCCCGCGCTGCCGCCGGATGATTTCGAGACCGAACGCAAAGTCATCCTCGAAGAAATCGCGATGAGCGATGACAGTTTCGACCGTCATTTATGGGATTTCCTGCACCGCCGGGTCTTCGGGCAGCACCCGCTGGGGCACGAAATCCTCGGCGAGAAGGAGACCATTCAGGGCCTTCCGCGCGAGGCCATGGCCAAGTACCACCAGGCCCGCTACTCGCCTCATAACGTCGTCGTTCTGGCGGCCGGCGCCATCGACCCGCAGGAACTCTTCGCCGGCGTCGGGCGCTTCTGCGGCGACTGGCCGCGGCACACGGATGACGAACTCCCCAACGAGCCGATGCCGCCTTTCCAGCCCGGCACGGCCAAGTTGCATCTGCCGCGCTTCAAGCAACAGGCGCTGGTGCGGCTCTATCCCTCGGTGCCGCATGGCCACCCGGCCGGCGAATCGATCGAGGCGTTTGTTTCGCTGTTTGGCGGCAGCAATTCACGCTGCTACTGGAACATCGTGCAACAGGGCATCTGCACCGGGGCCGGCGCGGCCTGGGTGGCTTACGACGATTGCGGGTTGCTGGCGCTGTACGCGGAAGGCGAGCCGGAGCGCTGCGAGGAAATGCTGGAAGCCCTCGACGAACAGACCCGCGCCGTGGCCGAGGGCGGCTTCACGGCCGAGGAAGTGCAGCGCGTCAAGAACCGGCGCCGCACGCAACTGGCGCTGGAGGCCGA
>JAAYXS010000823.1 GCA_012515775.1 Phycisphaerae bacterium | reverse complement strand
TGTGGATCGATCCGCACCTGCCGCGGAACTGGACCGCTCTGCGCTTCCCGTTCGTGTGGCGCGGTCAACCACTCTCTATAACTATCGAGCATGGCCGGATCAGCGTGGAGCACCGCGGTGACCGGCCTGTTGATGCTCAGATTCTCGGCCGTCCGGTGCGGCTTGAGCCTGGTCGGCGGGCCGATTTCTGAAGAGTCTGTGAGCTGTGGAAAAAGGGGGCGCTGAATTCCAACATAACCCTCCTACACTATTTTAAGAGACAGCGTCATTTTGTTTTGCCGAGAGGTTCGGGAGCGGACGATGCAAAATGTTCGGCTCCGCAGGAGCCTCACTGATTACGGCCTTGCGGTAGGCGCGACGCTGCTGGCGTGTGCTGCGCAGCTCGCGATGCAGCGGTTACCCGGCGAACCGCCACCATACATCGCCTTTTATCCTGCCCTGATGATTGCAGCGCTACAGGGCGGCTTGGGACCGGGATTGCTGGCCACCGGAGTCGCAGCCCTGTTGGCCGGCTGGCTGATACTGCCGGTTGCAGGCGGCGCGGTCAGCTTGGCTCTATTTTCCGGCGTAGGCCTGTTCATCTGCATCGTCGCCGAGTTATACCGCCGCAGGCGCGACCGCGCACTGCGCGATAGTGAACTGAGCGCGCAGGCGGAGTTGGCCCGAGCGGCGGAGGCGTTGCGCAGCTCGCAGGACATGCTGCGCGAGTCCCTGGCGGCCAGCGAGCAGCGTTTGCGTCTGGCGACTCAATCCGGGCAAATCGGGGTGCAGGAGATCGACCTGGCGACGGGCGAGGCACGCCTGGACGAGCTGACAGCGCGCATGTTGGGCATCAAGCCCGGAGAGCGCCTGACGATGGAGCGCTACGTGCAGGAATTCCTGCACCCCGAGGACGCGGTTCATCTCTTACCGCAGTTCCTGAAGTGGCTTGAGTCAAACGAAGACCATTGGGGGGCCGAGTACCGCATCAGGAGGCCGGATGGCGAGGAGAGATGGATTCAGGACGACTACCTGGCGATCAGAGATGAATCGGGCAAGCCTTTGCGCGCGATCGGAGTGAGCAGCGACATTACAAGGCACAAGCGCGCCGAGCAGGCACTGCGTCAGTCGAAAGAGATGTTGCGCCTGGTGCTGGACACAGTTCCGGTTCGCGTATTCTGGAAAGACCTGAACGGCGTTTTCCTTGGCTGTAACCAGCACTTCGCGCGTGACGCCGGACTGGAGTCGCCGGACGAGATCATTGGCCGGGATGACTACGCCATGGGCTGGCGCGACCAGGCGCGTCTGTACCGAGCGGACGACCAAGCCATCATGCAATCGGGGCAGGCCAAGCTGGGATATGAAGAGCCGCAGACCGCGCCAAACGGCCAGTTGTTGTGGCTGCGGACCAGCAAAATTCCTCTGCGCGGTCCGGACGGCAAGGTCTTTGGCGTGCTGGGCACCTACGAGGACATTACCGAGCGCAAGCGGGCCGAGCTGACCCTGCGCGAGAGTGAAGAACGGTTCAAAGCTTTGGCGGCCGCCACTTTTGAAGGCATTGTCATCGAGGAAGGCGGGCGGCTCGTCGACGCCAACG
>JAAYXS010000822.1 GCA_012515775.1 Phycisphaerae bacterium | reverse complement strand
CGCTGCCGGCGGCCCCCGCTTGCGGTTTCCCCCAAGATCCGCCAGGCGGGAGACCGAATCGCCCCGCCGACGCCCGCCACTCCGCGCAGCGGCCCCGCCCTTCACACTCTTCACCCCTTCACACCCTTGAACCCCGCCGCCGTCTCGCGCGAGACTGCGCCGCTGATGCAAGAATCCGTCGCCGCTGGTGCGTGAATCCTTTCTCGCACCCACTCCCGCGGGAATCCGTCCCGCGGCCGCCGGCGCCGCCGTACCTGCCCGCAATGACCCCACGCACCCCCGTCGCCGCTGATGCGAGAATCCGTCTCGCATCCCGTCCCCCGGAATCCTTTCCGGATCCGCCGCTGCTGCGTGAATCCTATCGTCCCCTCCCGCAATCTCGTCCACGGGCTCGTGACGCCAATCCCTTTCCACGAAATCCCGCCCGTGTGCCACTGCTGAAGCAGCAGTGCCTCGCGTATCCAGCTGCGCGGCTTCTCCACGCCTACGGCGCGCCGGTTTAGTGACAGACGATCTTGCTTGCTTGCCGCTTGTTCGCCGGACTGTTGCCTGCGCTCAGCAAACCGCTTGAGTCGACGGCTCTGTCGGCTATCTTACTACTTCTTCGTGGCTGTCTTACGAATCCGCTTCCTCAAATGCGTCGAGCGGCGAGCAGGCGGGAAGAGGAAGCGCTATCTTCGCAGGATTGTGAGACGCGTTGGTCGGTAGGCCTTGCGGCGCGAGATAGTGCCCCATGCAGCACCGCTGCCTCCCCCAGTTGGGGCTACCCAAGCCGCTCCACCCGTAGAGATCGAGCGCAAACACACAAACGAGTCGCCCGTCACCGGCCGTTATCCAAACGCAATCGTATCTCAGTCGACTTCCAAACGCTCGGATGGAGTCGAGCCGGCCGACGTTCCGGCTTTGTTTTATTAACTCGGCGAACAGCTCATATTGTGGCAGAATGGGTGTGGGGACCATGCGCCCGCCCGCCGGGTGAGCTGCTGGCAGCGGCGGCAATACGGAGCAATGCGGAGTATCCGGGAGGAATTCGCCGTAGAGCGCGGCATGAAACGCCCGGATCCAGCGCCATATGGCCTTCTTCAGGTCAACTCCCACCATAGCGCAGAGAACTTTGCCGTCGGGACCGGCGGCCGCCCGCAAATGGGATTCAAGTTTGCGCCGCCTTCGCCTGCTGCCATGCCTCAGAGAGACTAACTGGCCCATCCGCTTGTCTGTGCTAGTGTTCGAGTTGTTGCACGATTCGTGCGCCGGCAGGATCAGCGGGCATTCCGTAAGGTCTACGGCCGAAAAGGCCGCTCTGGAAGGAACGTGATCCCTGGTCCTAGGGGTGGAATCCAAAAACCCCCGCCCGCAGTGATAGCAAAACGGCGTCGCGTACACTCGCCGCATGTCAGATTTCGTGCTGATGGTAACCATTGCCACAATGATAGCCCGGCTTCGCGTTAGTTCGAGGCGCAATCTAATTCGCGTTTCGAGTGGGTGGACGGTTTGCCTACGCCCGGCGGCGAAGTTCTCCGTTTTCAGTTGTCGGTCAGTGCACCCCGTCGGCCGGTCCGATTTCAGTCGCCTCGCTTGCGATGTCTGCTTTTAGACTTCTGACCTCACGGTGTATCCGGTTCGGCCGTGGGAACACAGACCGCAGCCCGTCAATATGCTCGTGCAGATCATCGCGAATAGGCGACCACATCGGGTCGAGGATGAAGTCAATACCCTCCCGTCGAGCGAGCTTTGCGGCTGGGACAAAATCACTGTCGCCGGCGACCAATACGATCTGATCGACCAGCTTCTTGTACGCCAGTGACGCGATATCCAGCCCGAGGCGCATGTCGACGCCCTTCTGCCGAATCTCGTACCTGACGTCCTCCTCCCGCAGGTCATCACGCGTTATTTCACGCGCCAGCAGCCTCCGCAGCGCGCTCGGCGACAGGCCCCAGTACCCGGAACGTTCGTTGAGATAGCCCAACCGCAACGCTACTTTTCTGAGCTTCTTCAGCTCTTCAAAGAATTGAAGCCGCCAGCCGGCCAGCGGCGTACGCGAAAAGTCCACTGCCCGCCCGGTGATTGGATTGTGGGCTTTTTTTGTTAAAGGCGGGCAATCGTAGTAGAATATCCGGTAGAGGTGACTTAAGCGGCGCACGCGCGGGTTGGGCCCTTGCGTTCTCCCCGTTAGATGGTCCAGGCACATTCGATGAAGCGCGTGCGCAGCCTCCGACGGCGTTCTGCTGCCCTGCAGCCGATGGTACCGCTTGAGAAAGAACCCGCCGTCGATCAAGAACGCGGTGCGCATAAAAAATCCCTTGGGCTCGGCCACCCCGCGATTTACCAGGGGGCGCGTACTGCCAAGGGAGAAATTATCGCCAATGCAGCTTTCTCT
>JAAYXS010000148.1 GCA_012515775.1 Phycisphaerae bacterium | reverse complement strand
CGGTTCATGGTCAGCCAGTTGGGCGGCTAATTAAGCACAGCGCATGAAAAGGCCCAGCCCCGTGGCGGCCGACGCTTTCGTCGGCCGGACGGAGCCGGGCCTAATCGCATTTCCAAAGCGGTTTACGCCCGCGGGTGCGTTTCGTCGTAGGTTTTGCGGACCCGCTCGCCACTCAGGTGCGTGTAAATCTGGGTCGTGCTCAGGCTCTGGTGGCCGAGCATCTCCTGCACGCTTCGCAGGTCGGCCCCGCGCCGCAGCATATGTGTGGCGAAACTGTGCCGTAGCGTGTGGGGGCTCACGGAAAGATCCAGTCCCGCCTCCAGCAGGTATTTGTCCAGCTTGCGGCGAACGCTGCGCGTGCTCAGCCGCCGGCCGTGCTTGTTGATGAACAGCGCCTCGGCATCGAAGTTCCCGGAGCGCGAGTCATTGCGCCGCATGTCGAGGAAGTGCAGGATGGCCTGCACCGCCCCGGGGCCCAGTGGAATCATGCGCTGTTTTTTGCCCTTGCCGCGCACGCGGATCACGCTCGTGTCCAGGAGCACATCGGATACATCCAAAGCTACCAGTTCGCTCACGCGCAGGCCGGTCGAGTAGAGCGTCTCCAGCATGGCTCGGTCGCGCGCCCCCAGCAGCGTCGTGGTGTCCGGATTGGACAAGAGTCGCTCGATCTGTTCGATCTCCAAGCACTTGGGCAAACGCTTGTCCTGCTTGGGAGTGCGGATGGGCGCCACCGGATTGCTGGACAAGTAGGCCCGCCGCACCAGGAATTTGTAGAAGCTGCGCAGCGTGGCGAGTTTGCGCGCCACCGTGCTCTTGCAGTAATTCTTCTCGCGCAGCTCGGAGAGAAACCCACGCACGACTTCGGTGTCCACTTCCAGCAGACGCCGGTTCATCGCCTCGCCGCCGATTTCTGTCATGGCCGGCAGCGCTGCCGGACCGTTGTTGCCGCCGGTGCTGGCCTCGTGGGGGGCGCATTTCTGGCCGACCAAATACTGGCAAAACTGCGCCAGATCCGCCGTGTAACACTTGGAAGTGTGTGGCGAGAAGTGCCGTTCGGCACGGAGATAGTTGATGAACTGCTGAATCAGACTTGCTTGTTCCATAGTGCTGCCATCGCTTCCGGCGTGCAATCCCCAGTTTTGCTCTACTACAACATCGTTCTGCATGGTGCTTCTCTCGATCTATCGTCACGGACGCAATCAGTCTCCGAGTCAATCGACCGGCCCAATCGGAGGCTGATCGCCGCGGCGTCTAGCCAGTCAAAGGCGCTATCGGGGTCGTTCGCGAGCTCAATCAGCGCGGTCAGAAGCTCGGCTTCACGCCCCTCCGCGTAACGAAAAACAAAACGCTCGCGGCCCTTGACCAGTATTATCGATCTGCGCAACCTGTTCATAGCCGCGCCTCGGCTGCAGAACCGCCCATTCAGACTTTTCAACAGCTAATATCGATCTGATCAGGGACCAGCAACAGTAGTGAACGTACAGTTCCTGCGATTTTATGTACCGCTGCCAGCCGTACGGGCTTGAGTGTCCGTCGCGCTGGCGGGCAAAGCACTTGACCTCACCACGCACTTCTTCGTTGGCGGCATCGAACACCCTCTGGAGCTGAGTCTGTGGTCCAGTCGGAATTGCCGATAACGCCACCGTGGCCGAGCACGCGTTCGAATCCTGGCTAACGGCCACTTGTCCGCCGGAGCCCGCCGGAGCGTCAGAGACGGCGTACCACTGCATGATCAACCCAATCACTGGCGGGTCGTATGGCCTATACTCCGTAACTGCTGTCACCAGCGTGGCTTGCGCGCCGAACCGTCGCGCCAATTCCACAGCCTCAGTCGGGGTCTGAACATGCGTTGTGCCTTGTTCTGCCAGGGCCGCGAGCACGAGATTGACCGGCACCACCCCAATGCCAGGAAACGCGACCGCCTCCGAGGCCACGGCGTCGGTCACCTTCAGCGTGTCAAACTCGGTTGAGTTGCTCAGGTTCAGAACCGGCGCGACAACAATTACCTGCCGCGGAGGAATGGGCTTGAGCTGTTGATGAGTTCCGGCCCCGGGTTGCCCGCACGCGCAGCCGCCACTCGCCCCCGTCGCAGCCACCAGCGCAAAGAATGCCGTGCCCATACGTATTCTGGGCTTGCTAAGCAGCATTCCGACCGACTTCCTTGCCCGGAGGCTCGCGCGTCGCATAATCTTACACAAGTTCCAGGCGTCCGGTAAGATGTCTCCATACGAATATGTGTGAACCAGTCCCCTCCGTGTGGGACTAATTTGAGGCGGTTTGCTACAACACCTGTCTGGATTTGAGTCCAGAACACCCGTCGGCCGCAGCATCCGCTCCATAGCGTTCGTCACGATCCTGGCTTCTTGTGGGTCAATTTACTACCAAACGGCTCTCAAATACTGCCCGTTCGCGGCCGAACGAGTCGAACCTGGGCACTTCGAGAATCCAAGTACTGTGCTCGCCGCCAACTTGGTTATCGGCACACAGGCTCGGTCGGTTGAGTGTTAGGGAGGGTTGACCAGAATTCGGGGCGCTGCTTCGAGGGGCCGGCTTGATGTAGCGCTTCCAGAACCGTTTCGCCGCTGGGCATTTCAGGCAACACGATCGGTTCGTTCGGCTTGTACGCCGGAATCATTACGTAGGTCGG
>JAAYXS010000821.1 GCA_012515775.1 Phycisphaerae bacterium | reverse complement strand
GCCCTGGAGTTTGGCGAGGTCTGGCAGGGCGAGCGGGCTGCCGGCGAGTTCACCGTCAGGAACGTCGGGACCGCGCCGCTGACGCTGACGCTCAAAAGTTCTTGCGGTTGCACGGTGGCCAGCAAGCCGCGTTCGCCACTGGAGCCGGGCGAATCAGACACGTTTCGAATCACTTACGACACCTTTAAGCGCAAGGGCAAGGCGCACCAGACCGTCACTCTCACAACGAACGATCCGGATCAGCCGAACGTGCGTATTGCGGTGACCGGCGAGGTGAAGCCGTTGTACAACACGTCGCCGGCGGAGGGGCTGGTTTTCGATCGTTTGACGAGCGACGCGCAGGTCAGCCGGACGCTGCGGATTGAAAGCAAGTACGAGGGGCCGCTCCACCTGAAGTTGCGTCCGGATCAGGCCTTCGGACCGTTCACGATCGAGCTGAAGGAGGTCGAGCCCGGCGTGGCCTACGAGCTGAGCGCCACGACCATACCGCCCTTAACGGAAGATTTCGCGCGCACCACGGTGGTGATTGAAACGGACGTGGAGCGCTCGCCGGAGATTCGCATTCCGGTTCACGCCCGGGTGCTCCAGGACGTTTCGATCCGCCCAAAGGTGCTCCGCGCTCAGCGCATGCTCATTACCCCCAAAGAAGAAGAAATCACCGTGACTTACAGGGCTGACAAGCCGATCCGCATCACTGAAGTCCGGCCCAGCACGCCCAGCATCAGTTTTGAGCTGTTGACGCCGCGGCCGGCACGCGAAGGCAGCGACTGGACCGCCCAGCCCATCCGTGTGATTTTGCCCCCGGGTGACCAGTTGCCGCCGGGCGACCAGTTCATCACCGTGCTTACCGATTCGGCTGAACCGCGCTTCCAGGAGCTGCGCGTCGTGGTCCGGGACGTGCAGCCCGGCACGCCGGCCGCCTCGCCGGCAGCGGAGTCGAGCGAGAATGATGGAGCAGAACAATAATAATGATGATGACTGAGCCGCTATCTTCTGTATGACGGGAGCAAACAGCGTGCTGCGATCGGGCGTGAGAATCCTGGTGCTTCTGGCGGGCGCGACGCTTATTGGCGTCGGCTACGGCCGCTACCGGCAGATACCGCTGGTGCCGGACGTGCAGCAGATCAAAGAGGAACGCGACCAACGCGCTATTTGGGTGCAGCAGACCGGCATTGATCTGGCGGATTTTGTACGGCACTACCAGGCGGGCAGGCTCGTCATTGACGCGCGGGCGCCGGAGGCGTTCGAGGAAGGGCACCTGGACGCCCCGTTAATCATGAATATCCCGGCCGAGGCCGCGCACGACTGCCTTCATCGGGCCTTGTCTTTCATCGGGACGCCGATCGTGATTTATTGTTCTTCGGCGGACTGTGAATCGGCCCAGGAACTGTGGGATGACATGCGCTCGTGGGCCTTTCCGCCTGAGACGCTGCGCGTTTTTCACCCCGGCTGGATAGGCATTCAGGAGGCGAAGTTGCCGATCGCCCGCGGGCCCGACATGTTTCAGGACGATTTGGGGCAGCAGAGTGAGGAAGAAGAGACGTCCGCCGTCGAGGATTATGCGGACGCCGCTGCCGAGAGCGGCGAGGAGCCGCAGGGCGACGATTCGTCGGGCGCGGAAGAAGAACAGGAGGCCCCATGAGCAGCGCGGCGCCTGGCCGGAATGCGAACTGGATAGGGTGGACAATTCTGGAATGGACGGCCCGGCTCGCCGTGGCGTTGCTTTTCATATACACCGGCTACACCAAGGTCATGGACCCTGCGACCTTCATCAAAGAGGTCCGCAGTTATGAGCTCATGCCATTGGCTTTGAGCAACTTCACCGCACTGGTTCTGCCGTGGGTGGAGATCATTGCCGGGCTGCTCTTGATAGCGTCCGTCTGGCGTCGCGAGGCCCGTATTCTCTTGGCGCTGATGTTGGTGGTGTTCATTGTCGCCAAGGCGGCCGGGCACGGGGGCGACTGCGGCTGCGTGCCGACCTACAGCTTCATCAAGCCGCTGTTTGAGGGCTGGATGGGGTTCGTCACCAATGCCGTACTGTTGCTGCTGCTGGGGGTCGAAACTTTTCTGGAAAGACTGCGCCGCAAACCAGCGCCGGAAGCGCTGCCGGACATCAAGCAGGAACCGGCCTCGGCGTAGGTCGTGTCCGGTAGAGGGATCGAGG
>JAAYXS010000147.1 GCA_012515775.1 Phycisphaerae bacterium | reverse complement strand
TGCCTTAATGTAGGCCCGCTCTTCGTCTTCCCCTCCCTGGCTCTCCTCTCCCCTAGCGCCAAGATTCTTCCCCCGGCAGGCGCTCGGCATTCCGCGCACCCGCTCGGCGCCCGGACACCCGTTCGGTACTACAGCTCTTCAGCTCCTCCGTACACCTTCGAGCACCCCACGCTTGTACGGCCGCGGCGGCGGGGCGCGATTGGTCGCCCGCGGCCTCCTATAATCGCGCCGCTATGGACGAATGACCTGAAGGCCCGACAATGCGTCCTTAAAGGCGCAAGCATGGATTGTTTCAGATACCAAAACGGCTCCTTGCACTGCGAGGACGTGGCCGCCTCTGATCTGGCGGCGCGCTTCGGTACCCCGCTGTACGTGTATTCGCAGAACACGTTTACGAACCACTACCAGCGATTGCGCCAGGCGTTCGCCGCGGTCGATCCGCTGATCTGCTTTTCCATCAAAGCGTGCCAGAACGTACACATCTGCCGCGTTTTGCGCGAGCTCGGCAGCGGCTTCGACGTGGTCAGCGGCGGGGAGCTCTTTCGCGCCCTGCGGGCGGGAGCGGATCCGCAACGCATCGTGTTTGCCGGCGTCGGAAAGACCGAGCGCGAGTTGAATGAGGCGCTGGACGCCGGGATCGGGCTGTTCAACATCGAATCCGAGTCAGAACTGGCTGAGCTGACACGCATTTGCCGCCGGCGCGGGGCGCGCCCGCGGGCCGCGCTGCGCGTGAACCCCGACGTTGACCCGCATACGCACGAGTACACAACCACCGGCAAGAAGGAAACGAAATTCGGCGTCGATCTGGAGCGCGCCGTGCGCGTCTTCCACCGCTTCGCCCCGCGCAGCCCGGTGCGCCTGTGCGGCATTCACCTGCACATCGGCTCGCCGGTCTTCGACGTCGCCGCTTACCGGCACAGCCTGGAGCGCGGCATCGAGCTGATCGAGCGGCTGCGGGGCGACGGGCTGGAAGTGGACACGATCGACATCGGCGGCGGGTATGCGGCCGACTACAAGGCCGAGGAGGCGCCGCGGCCCGAGGAATACGCGGACGCCATCGTGCCGCTGCTGAAGGGTCGCGGCCTGCGCGTCATTCTCGAGCCCGGCCGGTCGATCGCGGCCAACGCGGGCGTTCTGCTGACGCGCGTACTGCACGTGAAGCGCTCCGGCGGACGGCGGTTCCTGATCGTGGATGCATCAATGAACGAGCTCATCCGGCCGGCGCTGTACGGGGCATATCACTTCGTCTGGCCGGTAGCGGCGGGCGATCGAGTTCCGGTCTCGCGCCAGGCGGACCAGCCGTTCGAGGGTTTGGAACTGTCCGACGTGGTGGGCCCGGTTTGCGAAAGCGGCGACTTTTTGGCGCGGCAGCGCATGCTGCCACCGGTCAAACGTGGCGACCTGCTGGCCATCTACAGTACCGGCGCGTACGCGATGGTGATGGCGAGTCAGTACAATTCGCGGCCGCGCGCGGCGGAAGTCCTGGTCAACGGCGGGCTAACGCGGCTGATACGGCGGCGCGAGACGTATGAAGACCTGGTTGCGGTGGAAGAGCTGGAATCGGCATAGATCTTTGAGGTCGCCGGCTGATCGTCGCAGGCCGGTGGGCGCATGGAGTCAGATTCCGGCTTGGCACCGGATTTCAGCTCGACACGAGCCGCCTCTGCTACGCTCTGCGCTCAGGCCGGGCGCTGCGGCAGCGGCTTGCGCAGCATGAGAGTGGTTGGCATGGTCGGGTACTGCATGCGCAACCGGTACAACTTGAACTCGCGCCCGTTCCAGCCGGTCTGCTCGAGGGCATAGCGCAGCATTTCCGGGTAGCGCGGGATATCTGGAGTGCGGGCGACGTCGGGGCCATTGCCGAGGTAGACGAGGGGATCGTGCAGCGGCAGGCGGTCGGCGGGCTGATAGCGCACGCCGGGACCGCCCCCGAACAGGTCGCTATACAGCTCGGGGGTAGGCGGCTCGCCGTCGCCGAAGAGTGATTCGTGGATAAGCAGATCGAAGATCAGCACCTCGGCCGGCGTGCGCACCGGGTATATGACACACAAATCCGGGTACAGCTCCGTGCGATAGCGGGGTTCGATCCGCCGCAACAGTTCGCCCGTCACACAGGTCATGCGACCCATGTTGCCTACCGGGCTTTCCACGAATTCGAACTCCACGTCGCCGCCGAGCCCGATCACGGTCCGGAACTGCGGCACCGGCTGCGAGCAGAAGTCGATCAGCAGCGGCACGCCGTCAGCCGCGCGTCGATCGAGCGCCGCCCGCGGCATGTTTGAGTGGATGCTGTGGCGGCTATCGATTGAGGTGGGACGCGGGATCCGCCAGGCCACCTTGGGGCGCATGCGGCGGAAGTCGATGGCCCCACGGACGGTCGCCAG
>JAAYXS010000146.1 GCA_012515775.1 Phycisphaerae bacterium | reverse complement strand
TCAGTCCCGTTTGCGCGTGCTGCGCGATCGCCTCGGATCGGGCGGGGTCGGGTCGTGGGGCGAACGACTGCGCGGATGGGAGGTTGTTGGCATCATTCCGGGGCGACACGCCCCGGCTCTGCTCGCATAGAGCGAAATGCGGTGGGTTCGCATCAATCCGGGGCGGCACGCCCCGGCTCTGCTATGAGGGTTCTTCGGGCGGCGCGCCACCGGTGCGGGCCAGGTCGGCGGTGGTGATCTTGTCTAGTTTGAACTTGCGGGCGGCGTCCGTCATCTTTTTCAGCGTTTCTTCGATCGGCAGCGTTGCGCCGCGGCGGAAGCGCAGCGGGTTCAAGCGGGCCACTACGAAGCTCTTGAGGTACGGGCTTTCCAGGCCGCGCTGCTTCAGGCCGGCTACCAGTTCGGTCACCAAAGCATCGAGTTCGAGCAAGGCGTCGGCGTATTGCTGGCGCGTTTCAAGCGCCTTCGGCAAGGGCTGATGCAGGAATTCGTCGACGCGCTTGAGGATCGGGTGATAGGCGCCGCCGCCGAAGCGGCCGTTGGCGTCGTAGCACAGACCAAGCGTGAGGAAGGCGGGCTCTTCGAATTCGAGTGTGAATTCGTCTTCGCACGCGGCGGTGGCGGGGGCGATCCCAGTGGCGGCGGTGGGGCGGGTCCCAGTGGCGGCGGTGGGGCCGGTCCGAGCGGCGGCGGGCGCGGCCCCGGCGGTGAGGGCGGCGAGTTCGCGCGCCAGGCGGACGACCTCGAGCGACTTCTCGCGGAGGTTGTGGGCCTTCTCGACGTTCAGCGCCAGGATGAGGCGCGCCACTTCCGGTTCGGTGACGACCAGGGCGGTGACCGAGCGGGCGCCCTGTAGCTTGAGGGCGCCGGTGCGATGGCCGCCGTTCGGCGTTTGGTATTGCTTCGGGCCGACGCGCACGGCAATTACGGGGTCGAGGAAGCGGCCGGTGCGGGCGATCACATCGGCCAGGCGTTTGACGTGCGCGTCGGAGACTTTGCGCTGGTAGGGCGTGGGCTGCACCTGTTCCAGCGGCAGCGCGGCCAGTACGAGCCAGTGCCCGCCGAGCGGGTCGCGGTAGGGCGCGATGACGGCGGCGCCGTCGGCTTGTATCTCGCGGCAGAGTTCCTCGACCGCTTTAGGCGGTGACGTGCAGACCTCGCGCGGGGTGAGCCCGACGGGTCCGCTGGGCGTTTTCCGGCGGCGCGTGGTTTTCTTGACAGCTTTGGCCATGGCACGGCTCCCGAGAGCGCGAACGGACAGATATGGTAAGCGGGAAAACGGTCAGGAGGTAAGAACGACGGGCCGCGTTTGACGACGAGAATACTCGCCAAAGTGGGCTTGCGTCACACTGCGCCATGGCGGCTCGCGCTCTGCAGCCACGCCTGCGCGCGCTCGACCAGCTCAGGTGGGTAGCCTTCGCGTGCGAGGATTCGCAGTGCGTTGCGGGTCTGCGCGGGGCCGGGATACAAGCGGTAGTCGAAGACCAATTCGTCGCCGGCGAGGTTTTCGCGGAAGTGGAAGTTGCGCGCGGCGCGGCCGTTCGGTGCCGTTGTTGCTGTTTGGCCGTCTTCGGCTAACGTCGTCAACTGCCGGTTGTGCGTGGCCACCAGGAACAAATGTGGCGAGGCGAGCAACTGCTGCACTACCGCCAGGCTTGCGGCGGTTTGGTCCTGCGAATCTGTTCCGCGGAATGGTTCGTCCATGATGCCTAGTACCGGGGCGTCACCTGCGGGCGGTAGAACCATGCGCCGCACGTGCCGCACTTCGGCCAGGAAATAGCTTTCACGCTCCGCCAGACTGTCGCGAGTGCGCAAGTCTGTAATGAGCCGCACCGGCGAAAGGGTCAGTTCGCGGGCGGTCGCGATGCCGCCGGCCTGCGCGAGCAGCGTATTGAGCGCGACGGTGCGGAGAAACGTGCTTTTGCCGGCCATGTTGGAGCCGGTGATGATCCACAGGCGTACCTTTTCGTCCAGTGATGCGTCATTGGGCACCACGCGCTCGGGTGGCACCAGCGGATGTACGCCCTCGACCATGTGCAGTTTTGTGCCCGCGACCAGCGCCGGGTAACACGCGACCGGTTGCTCCCACGCGAATGCGGCGAACGAGCAAAGGGCCTCTAACTCCGCGATGGCCGAGATGCCGGCCAGCAGTTCGCCGCGGTGTGGCAGTGCGCAGGCCAGCAGCCGGCGGGCAAGGAACACGTCGGCGAAAACGAGAATGTTTGCCAGCAGTCGCGGTAGCCCGCCGCCTTCGACCCAGCCCAGACGACGATACAGGCTGGGTAGGGCCCCGGGTTGGATGATTGCCGCGCAGTGCTCCGCAAGGACTGCCAACTCACTCGGCTCGGCGGCGCCCTGGTGTTCAGTGCCGCAGCGGTCGGCGACGCCGGACCGGTTAGTAACAGCAGGTAAATGCCTGGCGGCGCAGCGCGCGGCAGCCAGTAGGGCGCGGGCCGCCCAGGCTGCGTCTTGCCAGGGAGCGAAGGCTGCATTCAGCCGCCCCCGCAAGCGGGCGTAGAACGCCCCGTTGACCGCCAGCAAAACCAGTAGCCAGCGGACGAACGTAAAGTCAGCAGCGACGATTCGCACGATCACGAAAATCGCGAAAGCCGCACTGAGCAGCGCCCACGAGACCAGAAGCCAAGCCGGTAGCGGCAACTTGAGCGGCTGTGCGTCCGCCAGGGCGTGCATCAATCGTGCGAGTCGCCGATCCTCGCCGCGCAGCGCGGCACAGCCGGCCATGATGTGCAGCCGGTCCGCGGCGTTGTGTGCCAGCCATTGCACGGCGCTTTGGCGGCGCCGGATGCGCTGTGGGTCGAGGAGCGTGTTTTCAAGCATGTCACGAAGGCGGCGTGCACCTGGGGCGGTGGAAGTGCGATTTGACAGGCCGTAAATGCCGACTGGGGCGGCGAAGAGATCGAGGTCGTCGCGCTCCTGAGGGGTGAGTGCCCAAGTCGGGCCGCGCTCCAGGAGATTTGGCAACAGGGCGTCATCCTCAGGAGCTTCGAGCGGGCGTTGCCAGTCGCGCACGCAGACGACGGCGCCACCGACGCGCTGTAAGGCGTCGTCGGCCACGCGGAGCAGGCGGTCGGCATGCTCACGCTGCGCGAGCAGGGTGTGATGGACCCGGATCGTCAGGGCGAACAGGACCAGAGCGGTGAGCGTGAGTCCGCCCGCGAATGCGGCGTGCTGAGGAATTACAAGCCAGGGCACCAGGGCCAACGCGAATACGACCAGGCGGGCCCAGGACCAGCGGGTTTCGCGCGCTGCGCAAAGCGCTTGGTGAGCGGCCAGTTGGCGACGCTCGTCCAGTAGCCAGGTACGGCGGGATTCGGGAGGGATTGTGTCCGGGGTGACAATCATGTGGCGGATTGTAAGCGTTCGCCGTAGTCGGGGGCATACTGGAGGGCGTTCAGCAGATTCGGGGCATTACGGCTTGGGCATGCCCGCGCTTACAGCTTGGGCATGGCACCCATCGTTGGGCACCCTCCGTTGGGCATGCCCGCGCTTACAGCTTGGGCATGGCACCCAACATGGCATCCGGCGGGGCGTCGCGGCTGGTGGGTTGTTGGCGGTGTTTTCAGCGTGTGCATGCTTACAGGTGCATAGAATTGTGAGCGGTTAAGTTGGGCCGAGTGGTTGTCCGATAAAAGACATGGGCGGTAATTCGGGCGGGGTTAGGGAGTCCGACCTGTGTTGGGATTGGCCGAAAAGACGAGTCGCAAAGACTGGGAAGCGCTTGTCACCCTGCATCCGAAGCAGAGCTTTACCGAGCACCGACGGCATAACGGGTGGCGAAGCCCGGCCATGGGGTCGGCACGATTGGTGTTCAAACAGCAGGATGGGCGGCCCGAGGTGCGCGCCGGGCGTGTGCTCAATATTTCGCCTGGTGGAGTCCAGATTTGGCAAGCGGAAGACATTAATTGGGGTACGGAGGTGGTGGTCCAGGTGCGAGTGGCCGAACGGGATATGTTGCTGTTCGGCCGCGTGGCGCATTGCACCGAGGCGGTAGGGGGGTTCAAGGTTGGCGTGGAATTGCAGTTTTCCTGAGCCGCAACGAGTGGATCGCGGGCAACTGCGCGGATGGGGGATTTCGGGCATCATTCCGGGGCGGCACGCCCCGGCTCCGCTCGCACAAGGGCGAATTGCGGCGGGTTGGCATCATTCCGGGGCGGCACGCCCCGGCTCTGCTCGTACAAGGGCGAATTGCGGCGCCGCTGGCATCAATCCGGGGCGACACGCCCCGGCTCCGCTATTTCTGAGGCGGTTCCTGTTTTGCCTCGGTCATTGACGACTTGTGGTCGATGCGCTGCGTGGCTACGGCGACAAATCCACGCTGGGCGGCTTCGGCGGCCAGCTCTTCCGGCGATTGGGGACCGGCTTTGATCTTGTGATTCATCACATATAGCCAGACAAAAAGCAGCAGCAGGTAGATTAAACCGAAGACGATGATGGAGGTCAGCACGTCTGCGCCCGTGAGCGTGGGGGAGACGCCGTCGCTGGTGCGCAGCATGCCCCAGACGATCCATGGCTGCCGCCCCACTTCGGTGGCCGCCCAGCCGGCCTGATTCGAGATTACCGGCCCGATTACGGCAAATACGAAGACCCACAACAGCCAGCGGTGTTGGAACAGAGTGCCGCGCCACCAGAGAATGCAGGAGAATACGGTCAGTGCGATGAAGAGCATGCCCAGGGCGACCATCAGGTGATAGGCCTGGAACACGAACTGAACCGGTGGCCAATAGTCGCGCAATGTTTCACCAGGGCGCACACCGCCGGGGACGATGGCCGGGTCGTCCAAGGCCATAACGGGGTGGTCCCAGTTTTCGTACATCAGGAAGCTGAGGAGCCCGGGAATCGCCAGGCCGTACTTTACAGTCTGTTGCTCTTCATCCACGACGCCGAACAGGTGCAAGGACGCGCCGCCGGGTTCTGAGCGGTAGTGTCCCTCAAAGGCGGCCAGCTTGGCAGGCTGGTGAAATCCGACCATGCGCGCGTTTGAGTGGCCGGAAATGAGTTGGGCGATGGAGAAGATGGTTACGAAGGGCAGGGCGATCTTGATGCTGCGGCGCGCGAAGAGCTCGTGCCGGTTTTTCAGCAGGTAATAAGCGGAGACGCTCATCACGAAGAAGCCGCCCAGGATGAAGGCGCCGATCAGCGTGTGTATAAGGCGATCGAGAGTGGAAGGATTCAGCACGGCTTCATAGAAGTCGGTCAGCTCGGCGCGGTAAATGCGGCCGGCTTCTACGATGTGGTAGCCCGCCGGCGTCTGTTGCCAGGAATTCGCGACAATGATCCAGATGGCCGAAAAGATCGACCCCAGCGCCACCATGATGGTCGCGAAGAAGTGCATGCGCGGCGAGACTCTATCCCAGCCGAATACCAGTACCGCCAGGAAGCCGGATTCCAAGAAAAAGGCGAAGATGCCCTCGGCCGCCAGGGCGGCGCCGAAGACGTCGCCGACGAAGCGCGAATAGCTGGCCCAGTTGGTGCCGAACTGGAATTCCATGACGATGCCGGTGGCCACGCCCATGGCGAAGATCAGGGCGAAAATGTGCGTCCAGAATTTGGCCATGGCCTCGTACTGGAGGTCCTTGGTGCGCATGTACATGCCTTCCATGAGGACCAGCAGTAAGCCGAGGCCGATCGTCAGCGGCGGGAAGAGGTAGTGATAGCCGACGGTGAGGGCGAACTGCACGCGCGACAGCCAGACCGGATCAAGGTTCATGGTGCTGCCTCAATCACCTGCTCAAGTCAAGCCACGGTGTCTCCGTGGCGCGGCCAACTCCGCTCCGGGCGCCCGAACAGCCCGGATTTCGGCGGCGCAGGTTGAACCAACTATCCGATCAGGAGCGGGCGGTCAAAGGGTCGGGGCGAAAATAGCAAGCCTCCGGCTGGACGCACGGCCCAGCCGAAGGCCGATGGGGCAGAATTCCGAGTTTGAAGTCTCGGCTCTCAGTTTCAGCTTCGCCGCTTGGACCGCGGCTAGCGGCCGCAAGCTGCGCCGCAGACGCTACGCGGCGTTTTGAGGATGCACGCTAGTCCGTCACGCGGCCGATGTAGATCGCCTGATTGTTGGTGCCAAGATCGAGCCGGAAAACCGCCTCGTCGTTGTCGTTCAAAATGCCCGAGCGGCCGGGGCGGTCGGTTTCGGGCATCGAATCAGCGGTTATCTCTGTGATCGCGGCTTCGGCGTCCGGGATGTTCAGAAGCTGATCCGCGATGATCAGTAATTCCTCACCGTTCCAGAAGCCGAGACCCTGGGTTGATTCGGCGACACGGACGTAGGGCACGATGGCGTGGCCGGAGTTGTTAATGGAGCCGGAGGTTGCGCCCCAGCCCATCCACTCCAAGGCGACGCCGTCGAGTTCAGGAGACAAATTGGCCGCGATATCGACCGCCGCCCCCACGCCAACGATATACGGCTCGGACCCGGCCAGGCCCAGCAGCGCTCCGCCGTCGCTGACACCCGACAACAAGTCGGTGATCGCCCTGTCTTCATCGGTGACCAGGACGGTCCACTCACCCAGGGCGAAGTCCCACAGGATCACGCGCCTGACTGATGAACCGCCGGCGATGATCGGCGTTTGAATGGCGATGTGCACGTTTGTACTGATGGCGATGGCTTCGTAAAAATCCTCATCGTTGCCGATGACCACACCCGGGTCCAAGCCGAGCCATTCGGAGTCAGGCCGGCTGTCGATCACACGCACGACCGCGTCGCCGGGAATGCGCAGATAGGCGCCGTGCGTCCCTGTACCGCTGTCGTAGGCGCCCTGGAACAGCAGGTAGCCGTCAGGACTCAGAGTCGTGTAGTGGTCGTACAGGACGAAGGCTGCCGACGGGCCTTGTTCCGGAACCGCGCCGCGGTCGCTAGCCGACGGGCTCGCGCTGGCCACGGGCACAACCGGGGTGACAATTATTTTGTTTGTACCGACGACCTGTCTCACCTCTGCTTTGCATATCGCGTCGCCGGACTCGTTGGCTGATATGTC
>JAAYXS010000145.1 GCA_012515775.1 Phycisphaerae bacterium | reverse complement strand
TGCTCTTGCGCGGCAGCCGTGATTTTGCCACGTTGGGCGACTACGAAGCCTTTGTACAGAGCGTCCTGACGCGCCGCAATCAGACCCGCCAAGCCCGGCTGGCCGAGGAACTGGCGGTCATGCGCCCGTTACCCGCCACCCAGCTGGTCACCCATACCCACCAGCGTGTGCGCGTCGCCCGCACCAGCCTGATCCGCGTGCAGAACAACGCTTACTCCGTGCCGACCAGCCTGATTGGACAGTATGTGAATGTGCATATTCACGAGTGGCATCTGGAGGTTTACCACCACTCGCGCTGCGTTCTCCAAGTGCCACGCCTGATCGGCACCCGCCAGCACCGTATCAACTATCGCCACGTGATCGGCAGTCTGCTGCGGAAGCCCGGCGGCTTCCGCGACTATCGCTACCGGGACGCGCTCTTCCCTACGTTGGTCTTCCAGCAGGCCTGGGAGCAGCTGCAGCAGGTCTACGCGCCGCGTAAGGCTGATTGATCTACGTGCGCATCCTGCACCTGGCGGCTCAATCCCTGGAAGCGGATGTCGCCGCCGCCCTGACCTGTCTGTTGGAAACCACGACGCCCTGGGACGACATCACGGTCGCCGAATTGGTCCAGCCGTCCCGCCCGACCGCGCCCGCTTTAGCTCCCCTGGCCGTCGATCTGCAACCCTACGATCAGCTCTTGCCGGAGGTGGCCCATGGCGCTTGACACCATCCGCACCCACTGTCGCCAGTTGCGTCTACCCACGCTCGCCGCGGTCGTGAGTGCTACCCTGGAGACCGCCCAGCGTGAGGAATGGTCCTTGGAAACCTTCCTCGCCCACCTGCTCGAACAAGAACTCGACGGCCGCCGCACACGCCGGATCACGCGTTTACTGAACGCCGCCCATCTGCCGCCCGGCAAGACCCTGGAGACCTTCGAGCAACAACGCTTGCCACTCCGCGTGCGCCGCCAACTCGCACAACTCGCGGAAGGGGAATTCATCCCCCGTGGCGACAACTTGCTGCTCTTCGGTTTGCCGGGCACTGGGAAGACCCATTTAGCCGCCGCGTTGGGTTACGCCTGGGTTGAGCGTGACTATCCAGTGCTCTTCACCCCCACCTACAAGTTGGTCGGCGCCTTGTTGCGCGCCAAGCGCGACCATGAACTCGAACGCGAACTGCGTCGCCTCGACAGCTTCTCCGTGGTCATTCTCGACGACCTGGGTTACGTCCAGCAGAGCCGCGAGGAGATGGAAGTTTTGTTTACCTTCTTGGCCGAACGGTACGAACGGCGCAGTGTGGTTATCACCTCCAATCTCGTCTTCTCCGAGTGGGATCAAATCTTCAAGAATCCCCTCACCACCGCGGCGGCGATTGACCGGGTGGTGCATCACAGCCTGATTATCGAGTTTGGCAAAGACGTGAAAAGCGTGCGGGCCGAAGAAGCCGCCCGGCGCAATGGCATTGTCCTGGCTGCGGAACCCGTGGCCCAGGTCGCCGAGGCCTAGCCCTACGGCATGGGTATTTCTAATTGTCGTCAATGTTAAATTCTAATTGTCGCTTGACAG
>JAAYXS010000820.1 GCA_012515775.1 Phycisphaerae bacterium | reverse complement strand
TGCCCGAACCGAGTCTCTTTCCCGAACCTCCCCAACCAGCCGAAGGATGAGCGCAGCTTTCCATTAACAACTCTCAGAAAAACGCCGGCCGGAAACCCGCCGATGGCATTCTAACGCTCTTGCCAGGGTTCCGCGCGGCACTCGAAACTCGCGGCTCGAACCTCAATTACGCCACGCGAACGAAGTCGTCCCACTTCAACCCCGTCCGGGCAACCACCGGCTGGATATCGGAGAGGAAGCGTCGCGCATCGCCGTAGTAGCCGGCGGTCGGGCGTAAATCCGGCAGCAGGCTGCGCCAATAGGCGTTGAACTGGCGCATGAGGGCTTCGCGGATGTACTTGGCGAGCATGCTGCCGAGGGCCACGGACATATGCACCTGATCGCCGTCCACGGTGAAATCGATCAGCCAATCGCTGCGCTGCGTCGCCAACCGGTACCGGCTGCACGTCTCAGAAACCTCGTGTACGTGCAGATAGCGCTGCGGAAAGGCGCGCAACAGCATGGGACCGTAGTCGTCGCGCCCGCCCAGGCGGTCGACGTGGATGTGCACGTCCTGCTCGCCGCAGGCCGCGGTCGCGCGGTGCATCAGCCGCAGAACGCCTTCGAGCAGCAACTCGGCCTTGTTGTGCGTCTGGGCCATGCGACGATTGAATTGGTCCTCGGGAACGACTTCAGCCAGCAGGCCGCAGCACCGCAGGCCGCAGGCGTCCATGCACCTGGCCAGGCGAGCGGCGATGGCGGTGTGGGCGGAGCGCACGCGGTCGATCGGCAGCGGTTGGGCGAGATTTTGATACCAAGGCGGACCGAACTCAGCCGCCTCCCCGCACAAGCCGCACAGAAACTGATCGAGCCGGCCGGTGGTCAGCCCGGCGTTGAGTGCGAAGGCCAGCACCGTGCGCTCCAGAGGCGCGATGCAGTTCGTGTCGTGGATCTGCTTTGAGTCGTTTAACGGCAGGCGCCACTCGCGCCGGCCGGGGTTGCGGCAGACCACGTCCTTCAGGCATTGCCAGTGGTCCTGCTCGAGCAGGTCCGGGCGGATTTGCCACACGGTCGCCGCCAACACGAGCGGTCCCAGTTGCGGCCCATAGCCGGCTTCATCAATTCCGATCACGATCGGCATACGTAAGGATTATGCGCCGCTACCAGCCCACTGCATAGAAGATGGCGGTGAACAACGCGTCGGCCCCAATCAGCGAGACGATGCTCTTTACGACGGTGGTGGTGGTCGCCCGTCCGACGCCTTCGGCCCCACCGCTGGTGTTCAAGCCCTCATAGCAGGCGATCATGGCGATGATGCCGCCGAAGACGCCGCCCTTGAACAGGCCCGTGAAGTAGTCGTGCAGCGTCAAGGCGAGCTGCGTCGAGGTCAGGTAGCCGGCCACGGTCAGGTTCAGCGTGGTCACGGAAACCAGCAGCCCGCCTAAGATGCCCATAACGTCGGCCAGCACCGTAAGCCCGAGCATCATGGCCGCCGTCGCCACGATGCGCGGAATGACCAAAAACCGGATCGGGTCAAGCGCATGGGCACGCAGGGCCTTAATCTCCTCGCCCTCCACCATGGCTGCCAGCTCGGCGGCGATAGATGCGCCGGCGAAACCGCTTAGCAGAACCGCGGTGATCAGCGGCCCCAGTTCGCGGAATATGGCGATGGCGATGATGTCGGCCGTACGTTGAATTTGGCCGTACGCCTGTAACGTCGGCGCCATGTTCAGCGCCAGGATGATGCCGATGAAAATTTGCACCAGGATTGTCAGCGGAATGGCGCGGACGCCGACGCGCACCATTTGGGCTGCCAGCGAACGGCCGTGAATTCGTGTGCCACGGCCGCGCACGGCGTACCAGGTTCGCTGGAAAACCGTTCCGAGCAGGCGGGTGACGCCGCCAACGTACACGAATCCGCGCCCCAGGCCATTCAGCGCGGCGCGCACGCCAGCACCGACGGCCGCGGGGCCTCGGAACCAGAATGCGCTACCGGCGCTCTCGGGGCTCTCGCTCACAAGTGCGTAGCGTCGTTGATATCCTTGGCGATGTCAAAGAAGCGGTCGAGCTGGGTAACCTCGAATACGCTGCGAACGCGCGGCTGGAGGCCCACCAGCACGAGCCGTCCGCCGCTCCGTTCGACCAGGCGCTTGATTTCAACCAACGTGCCAACGCCGGACGAGTCCATATAGCTGACGTCCGAAAGGTCTACGATCAACCGCTTGGGCGTTTTGCCGGCCACTCGCAGAAGGGCGTCGCGCATTTGGGGGCTGGTGCGCAAATCCACCTCGCCCGAAACGCGCACTACGGGGCCGCCCTCACGCACCGCGCTACTGATTCGCAGACCTTTTGCGGGGTTCTGCATCTATCGCCACCTCAGGCTTGGCCGCCTTTGAAGCTCTGAATTTCCGCATTACCAGCAGGGTACCGCCGCCGGGCGCGGGTGCGTATTCTACGAAGTCCATCATCGCGCGGATGATATGCACGCCCAAGCCGCCTGGCCGGACATCTTCGAGCGCCCGCCCCTGAATTTGCTCGGGATCGCAAAACTGGCCGAAGTCCCGCAACCGGATTTCGACTCCCGGGCTCGGTTCCTCGACCTCTCGGACGGTCAGCAGAATGCGATTGTTGAGGTCGCATTTGTAGACGTGGCGGATAATGTTGGTGATCGCCTCATCCACGGCCAGCGTGATCTTGGCTGCCTGCTGGGCGGTCCAGCGGTGCTGCAACGACCAGTCGCAGACGGTTCTGCGAACCTTGCAGAGGAACCGCGGGTCGCTCGGCAGGTCCAGTTCCAGCAGGTTTTTCCGCTGAGACAGGGCGCTCATACTATAGAGAATCGGTTACGGTCGCCTTTGGATTACGGTTCCGACGCCGCGCATCAACCGAGCGCGTCTTCGGGAGCGCTTCTAAACGCCCTCTTGTCTGACGGCAGCGGGAATTTCGCCCCGACGCAGGGCTTCTCGCCAGCGCTGAATCGCCGCCGCACGCTCCTGTTCCGAGGCGTAGAACTTATACCCATAAGTCCGGCCCGTCAGGTCCTGTAATGCCATTATGGCGTACATTCGCACGGCCGGGTCTTGGTCGTCAAGCAACCTGATCAGATCCGGTACGGATTCCACGTCTTGACGGCCCGCCAGCCGCACGGCCGCCCGGGCCTGCTGCGTCGGCGTTCCGGAAACGAGCTCCGCCCGGACCTCGGAAGTGGGCTTACGGCAGGATAGGGCGCCGCCGAGCAGCGCAAACGTGGCTAGCAGCAGCAGGAAAGAGCGCCGCGCCATGCTCAAATTATATAGGTTGTCAGCGCGCGCGGGTCGGAAATAGCAGACAATTAAGCGCACGGCCTGCGCCTCGCCGACGGACCGCCCCTCAATCGTCCCCGCGCAGAAATCCGGGGCGACACGGTTCGGCTCCGCTCGTAGAATGACGCCTTTGAGCCGGTTATCGTTGCGGCGACAGCCTGGGGCCGCCGAAAAGGAGGTTTTGGCATGTACCGTTTGGTTTCGATGTTCCTCGTCGCGTTCTGTGCGCTGCAAATGGCCGAGGCGCAGCAGACTATCCAGTGGCGCACGGATGTCCCCGCCGCCGTCGCTACGGCCAAGAACAAGTCGTTGCCGCTCATGTTCTACGTTTTGGGGAAGAATGAGGATCGGGACAACAACCTCGACAATGCCCAGAAGAAAGCTTTCACCGACCCCAAGGTGCTGCAGCTTTCGCGGCGCTTTGTTACGGTGCGCCTCTCCCGTAGCGCCAACCGCGACGTGCTCCAGGAACTGCGGTTGCCTGCCACCATGACGCAGGAAATCGCATTCGCCACGCCCGACGGCAAGGTCATCGACCGGATTTCACCCAGCGGCGTGGCCGATCCCAAAACGTTGGCCGACAAAATGCGGATGGTCTTTGATTCCTATCGCCGCGACCTCTTCACCCGCGAAATTCAGCCGGAGCTCGATAAGCCGGACGCCGACCCGCAACGGCTGCTCGCGGGCCTGGGCGCCATACGCGATCTCAACATCGTGTCGGCCGATGCGGCGCTGATCCGGCTGACGGAGCGTGAGAAATTGGACAACAAGGTGCGCTTCGAAACGTACGAGGTGCTGGCCGCGCTGTCCACTAAGCCCGCCGTGGAAAAGCTGTTCGAGCTGGCGAAAGCGGAAAAGCCACGTGCGGCCGAGGCTCTCGGGAAAATAACGCCGGCCGGGGCCGAGATACTGGCGGACAAGCTGGTAGAGGACGACGGCACGGTGCAAATCGTGGCCTACGACGCGATTTGCAAGGCCTGCGGGATCCGGGAGCGCAGAGCCACCAAATGGTGGGAGCGCGCCGAGAACCGCCTCAAGCTGGAAGAGCTCGAGAAAACGAAGCAGGCTGCGAAAGAGGCGGCCGAGCGTTGGCGGGCGACCTATGAAGAGTGACATCGTCGATCTGCGCAGCGATACCGTTACGCGGCCTTCGCCGGGCATGCGGGCCGCGATCGCCGCGGCCGAGGTCGGCGACGACGTGCTCGGCGACGACCCGACCGTGCTGCGCTTGCAGGAGCGCGTGGCACGGCTGCTGGGTAAGGAAGCGGCCCTGTTCGTGCCCTCCGGCAGCATGGCGAACCTGGTGGCGATCCGCGGCTGGACGCAGCCGGGCGACGAGATCATCGCCGACGTCACCGTTCACAGTTACAACTACGAGTCGGCCGGACCGGCGGCGATCGCCGGGTGCAGCTTCCGCCTACTGAACGGGCCGCGCGGAATTTACAGCGCTGCGGACGTTGAAGCGGCTATTCGCCCGCCGGAATCACACTTTCCGCGCACGCGGCTGGTCATTATTGAAAACACTACCAACCGGGGTGGCGGCTCGATCTGGCCGGTTGAGACCGTGGCGGAAGTAGGTGCGACGGCGCACCGGCGCGGGCTAATCCTGCATATTGACGGTGCGCGCCTGTTGAACGCGTGTGTGGCCCGCAAGCTGGACCCGGTCGAGTACACGCGGCACGCGGATTCGGTGTCGATCTGCTTTTCGAAGGGGCTCGGCGCGCCGATCGGTTCGATTGTGGCCGGTCCGAAGGACTTCATCGCCCGCTCGCATCGCATACGCAAAATGCTCGGCGGGGGCATGCGGCAGGTTGGGATTCTGGCGGCGGCGGCAGAGTATGCTCTCGATCACAACGTTGAGCGGCTGGCGGAAGACCATGCCCACGCGCGGCGGCTGGCCGAGGCGATCAGCGTTCTGCCGGGAATCCGGCTCAATCCACGCGACGTAGAGACCAACATCGTCCTGTTCGAAATTGAGGATTCGCTGGGCTCGGCGGCTGAGTTCGTAGCGCGCATGCGCGATGAAGGCGTGTGGATGTTCGCCACCGGGCCGC
>JAAYXS010000144.1 GCA_012515775.1 Phycisphaerae bacterium | reverse complement strand
TACATCCGGCCGGGCCGCGCCATCAGCGGTGCGGCTGCGCAAAATCGAGAACTCATGACTCGCCTCCTATGTAAGGTCCAAAACGGACAGCGTGCGTGCGGAAGTGCCAACCGCATGCAGTCGCGCGTGCCACCGCGACCGATACGCACGCTTGACCACTAGTCATAAGTGTAACACAAAAAAGAGCAGCCGGAGTGAAAAGTATGCTCAAAAGAAGCAGCGGCGGGGCGTATCGCCCGGAAACCAGAGCAGAGCCGGGCGCGCCGCCCCGGAATACCGGGACAGGGCATCCGGAGCGATCAAGGGATCGAGGCATCGAGGGATCAAGAGGTGCAAAGAACGGAGGCGGGCTGTATCGCCTCGGGATCACTGTCACTCGCCCCTGCCTGCGCAGAAAGCAAACCCGAAGCTCGCCGCCCTGCGGCCGCACACCGCCGCCACGCCTTTCAATGCGAACCCCCTGCTGCGTAAAACGGTTCACCCGGCAAAACCGCCAATTGGAATGCCGAAGCTCCGCTGAGCCGCCCCTGTCGCCCGCGCCTGTAAGCCTCTAAAATCCCGGAAACGAGCCAACAGGAATTCTAGATGTCGAAAGTCGCCATTCTTCGAACGTCGCCCGCCACGGTGCTACGCGATTACCATGAGCTGCTGAACCTGGCCGACTACCAGCAAACCATCGCCAGGGAAGCGGAAACCGCCCTCAAGATCAACATTTCCTGGCACTTCTTCTACCCCGGCAGCTCGACCACCCCGTGGCAGCTCGAGGGCGTCATCCGGGCCATGAAAGCCGACGGCTACGACCCGCAGCGCATCCACGCCTGCCATAATCGCACCGTGGTCATCGACGCCCACCTCGGCGAACGCGAGAACAAGCAACTCAACGTCGTCGAGGCCCATGGCCTGCGCAACGTCCACCTGTACGAGGGCGAGGAGTGGATCAACGTCCGTGACGCGGTCGGCGACCTGACCCGCCAATTCCTGTGCTTGAACGAGGTCTACCCGCGCGGCTTTAACATCCCGCGCCGCTTCATCGGCGAGAACATCATCCACCTGCCGACCACCAAGACCCATGTCTTCACCACCATGACCGGCGCCATGAAGAACGCCTTCGGCGGCCTGCTGAACGAACGCCGCCACTGGACCCACCCGGTGATCCACGAAACGCTGGTGGACCTGCTGATGATCCAGAAAAAAATCCATCGCGGCGTTTTCGCCGTCACCGACGGCACGTTCGCCGGCGACGGCCCCGGCCCCCGCTGCATGGTCCCCTACGTAAAGAACGTCATCCTGGCCAGCGCCGACCAGGTCGCCATCGACGCGGTCGCGGCCAAACTAATGGGCTTCGACCCGCTGTCCATCAAGTTCATCCGCCTGGCCCACGAACGCGGCCTGGGCTGCGGCGATCCGCAGAAGATCGAAATCGTCGGCGATCGCCAGGCGGCCGAAGAGAACTGGCACTTCGCCGGCCCGTTCCAAAAGATGACCTTCGCCAGCCGCATGCAGCACAAAATCTACTGGGGGCCGCTGAAGGGCCCGATCGAGTGGTCGCTGAAAACGGTTCTGGCCCCTTGGGCCTACATGGCCAGTGTGCTCTATCACGATAGCTTCTGGTACCCCACGCGTGCCAAGAGGGCGATGGCCGACGTGCTCAACAGCGACTGGGGGCGACTGTTCCGCAATTGGGAAAACGCCCGCCCCGACGCCAACGGCTACCCTGATCTCGGCGCCGCCCCGGCCGAGCTGCACCGCACCGGCTGGCGCGCCTTCGCCAAGTCGATCGGCATTCTCGGTACGTGCATTAAAGAAGCCCCGGAATTCAGCACGCGCCGCCGGCCGGTGGCCAAATAGAAGCCGCCGGGCTTCCGAGCGCCCCGGCCGGTCGTCCGACATCCGTCCGATTCGCGCGCGCCGCCATCACGAAGCCACTGTCAGCCTCGGTTTCGCCATCAGCGCCAGCAGCTCACCAAAGTACGACGCCAACGGCGGCAGCTCCGGGAACCTGTCCCCCAACTCCTCTCGCAGACGCGCGTTGTCGTACAGCACGTTCATATTCAGGAACGGCAGATAGTTCCGCAGTTGTCCGAATGCGCGGCGCTGGCGCGGCGTAGCAATGCAGCGCCGGTGCAGCTCGCGCGTCCATTGCGAAGGGGGTATCAATTGCAGTGGGCGGGGGCGGCCGTAGAAACGGTCCACCACCGCTGAAAACTCCGCATAACAAGCCGAGTCCTGCGTACCGGCCGAAATGTGGTAGCAGTCGTGCTTGCGCCGCGGGACCTGCAACAGGCGAACGATGCTCTGCACAACGAACTGCACCGGCACCGTATCGGCGCGCGCGGCGGGGTCCACCGGCAACGCCTCGAAGACGGTCGACCAGGGAACGAAGCCGAGAATCGCACGCGCAAACTGTTCGTCCGGCAAACCCGCGCTCAGCACGATCGACGGGCGTACCTCCAGTACCGGCAACCCGCTCGAACGGAACAGGTCCTCGGCCACAGCCTTCGACCGGGTGTATTCGTTGTGGTGCGCATCCCCCAGCCCGCTCGTCTCGGACAGACACACGTTCGCGACCGCACCGCTAACGTACGCCGTGCTCAGGCACACCAGCAGCGGCCGCCGCCTGGCGCTTCGCGCGAACTCGATCAGGTTCTGTGCCCCAACAATGTTCGTCTGCCGGCACGCGGCCGCGCGGATAAACGACGTCTCGGCCGCGCTGTGAATAATGATGTCCGCGTCGCGCCGAATTTCGTCCAGGTCATCGGCGGCAAGCCCCAAGTGCGGCAGACGCACGTCACCCGCGACGGCGTGAACGCCGAGCGTCCCGTCGCTCGACCCCGAGCGGCGCAGCCGCTGCACGAGGCGCATAGCCGGGTCGGCGTCCGGGCTTGGCCGGATGAGGGTCCAAACCTTTCCAACGGGCTGCTGCACCAGCGCCCGCACCAGTTCGCCGCCAATCAGACCGGTAGCCCCCGTGACGAAAACGTTTGATCCGGCGTTCAGCACGTCGACACGCGCATTCATCGACTCCTGAATACGTAAGCTGGCCTGTACGTATGCTGGCCTTTCTTCACCTGCCCAATCGTCGGGCGGCCAACGAATTCTTGCCCTAGGCAACAACCGGGCCAGCCGCCCAGACTATAGCCCAAGCCGGAACGCGCCGCTAAGGCAACCGGCATGATGCGAAGAGCGCTAAGACCGCCTGGAACAAGGAGTTGCAGCGCGTTCGGGAGAAAATTCGCGCCGCCCTGCCGTTGCCCGCGGCCGCTAACTGCCAATTTATCGGTGCTGGTAATCTGCCCACCACGTGTGATATGCTGCGCAGCAGGTCCGCATTGTATCGGGCGGCCGGTCGCGCAAACCATTCCGCCCGCGGCTTCGGCGGCTTTTGCCGCAACGCGACCAGTTCTTGTTCCGACCACCGCGCCGCAGCCCATCACTCGGCACGACCAACGAGGCGAGACATGAAAGCTGCTCCGCTGACAATTGCACTGCTCTGCATTTGCCTGGCGCTGACCCTCACGCCGGGCGGTTGCCCGCTACGTGGCGGCTCGACCAACCAGAACGATAACGCCGCCGCGAACGGCAATCTCAATAGCGACGACGCCGGCCGCAACGCAAACTCCGCCGACGGTAACGTCAACGGCGCCGCCAACGCCAACGCCGCCGTCAATGCCAACGACAACAGCGCCCCGCCTCCGATCGCGCCCGGCTTCTGGGAGTATGTCTCGGGTGACCTGCTGCAGAACGGGCCGGTCGACCTCGCCTACATGGCGCTGAACGCCGACCACACCGTTGATTTCCATTACTACATGCCCGAGCTGAACATCGCCGTTTGCCAGACCGGCATTTACAGCGTGGCCGGTTCGGTCTTGTTGCTCGGCTTCGGCACCCCACCCACGCCGGTCATGCTGGTGTTCGACCAGCCGGGCGTGGACACGCTGCACCTGATGAGCGATGGCGGCGATGAGCTGGTGCTTAGCCGCGCCGCCGAGATACCGGAGCAGTTCCAATGCCTGCCGCTGACGCCGGTTCACACCTACACCGGCCTGCCACGGCCGGACGAGAGGACCGGAATGGCCTATGACGGCAGCCGGCTCTGGTACACGACCGACGCCTCTGTGCTGCAGGCCATTGATCCTGCGGATGGGACGCCAGGTGAAACGCATGTTCTGACCACGCCGCTCGTGCACGCTTATCAGGGCGGCGCCTTCTGGGTGGTATCCGGCTCGGGCGCGATGGAACAGGCCGAGCGCCGCCGGCTCGACAACACGCTACTGGACGAGATCGACACGCGGGTCGATTTGAGCGAGGCCAACCGGATCGAGGCCATGGCGTGGGAGCCGCGCGACAACGTCCTGTGGCTGCACGGCTCGTTGCCGGATAACAGCACCGACCGCTTCCTGCGGGTCGCCTGCCTGGGCGAGCCGGACGAGCTGCTGGGTGTTGACGAGTTCGATGTCGCCATATCGGCCATGAGCTGGCACGGCCGGGAACTGTGGGCGATTGTGAGCGGCATGGTAGCGCAGCTCGACATGACGGCGCTTAAAAGCGAGGTGACGTACCGCGTCGACCTGCCAGGGATCCGCTGGCGGGGTATCGCCTGGGTGGGTGACGCGATGTTCCTGATCGGCGCGGACGACGACGGCGGCGTGCTAGTGGAGGTCGACCCGGGGTAGCGGAGGCGCGGTACGCTGGGTGAGCAGTGCAAAAATGACCCCAGTTTCATGAACACTGCCGCTGTGTAGTATCAAATGATACCAGCCTGCCTTGCCTTTGTCATGATCTCGTGCTATATTTATGGTGGAGGATGGCTAAGAAGGCTGCCGACCCAGCGATTGTGAGACTCATCCGCGAGCTGGCCGCCGATCCGGATAGAGTCGCGGTTTACCGGACTGCGAAGTACGACTTCCTGGCCCCGACTTTGACGGTGGACGACGTCTGCGACGCCATTTGTGAATGGATCGATCGCGGAAATCCGGTGATTGAAACGGTCATCCACACGATTCCCGAGCGGAAGAACACGCCGGCATATGAGCTGAAACCAGTGCTTTGTGAAAAGCGCTATTACGTGAAACTGGCCCTGGAAAGACAGGGCGAGGGCTGGCTGCTGATCTTGTCCGCTCACCTCGACGTGTAAATAGGCGAGCAGGAGAAACAAATGGGAAGCGTCTGCCTAACCTGCGGACGGGGCACAATGGAGCCGAAGCGCGGCACGTTCCGCTTCGATCCGCCGCCCAATATCCCTGGCGGCACAATCGAGATCGAAAACGCCGAATGGCGCGAATGCACGGAATGCGGCGAGCAGATCCTCGGGCGAGAATTGGATCGCCGCCTCGACGATGCGGCGCGGCACCGGCTGGGCCTACTATCGCCGGCCGAAATCAAGGAAATCCGCGAGCGCATTGGGCTGAGCCAGGAGGCTATGGCCCAATGGCTAGGCGTGGGGGACAAGACGTACACGCGCTGGGAGACGGGCAAGTCGATCCAAAATAAATCGAACGACACGTTGATCCGGCTCGTCGCGCGCAATGCGGGTATCTTCTCTGAATTAGACGCCGAGCGCGAGCCTGATCGCTCAAAGAGAATCGCCGAGTACGTGCACAGCTTGCACGATCTCAAAGGTGAAAGCCCGCTGGCGATGGCGGCACACGGCGGAGAGCTCCCCGAGCGTGTGGTCGAGGAGCTGCGACAGCGCCTGCGCGCCATTCTGCAATTCCAGCGGAACCGCAAGGGTTGACCGCGATGGAGTTCAAGGCCAGCTACCTGGAAATCGAGCCGCGCGAACTGATCGAGTTCCTGCTGCGCGAGAGTGGTCACGCTGATCGCGAGGCAGTAAATCCCAAGAGCATCCTTGACGTTTTGCGGCTGGAGCATGTCACCGCCAATTTCGCCGCGGAGCTGCCGCCCGAGCTCACGCAGCGCAGCACGCCGGTGCGTGGAATGTTGTCGTACCGCGACCGGATCGTGGCCACTGATATAAACCTGAATGGCACGCGCGCCAGATTCAGCGTGCTGCACGAGGTCGCGCATTACGTCTTACCAACGCATCAGCATGCTCTCTACGTGTGCGATGAGACGGGCATGAGCTTTCGCACGCGTGTCACAATTGAGCAGGAGGCTAACGCATTTGCGGCTGACCTGCTCTTTCTTGGCGACCGTTTCACGTCCGAAGTGAATAGCCGGCCACTTACCGCCGCCACGATCAAACTGCTGGCACAGAAGTATCAGGCCTCCTTTGAAGCTACAGCGCGGCGGATGATCGAGCGAAGCCTGCGGCCGTGTATGCTGGTCGTGTGCGACAAT
>JAAYXS010000819.1 GCA_012515775.1 Phycisphaerae bacterium | reverse complement strand
GCGTAGCGCGCCCGCTCGTCGCCCGGATCCATCGCCAGCAGCTCTGCGCAGCTCTTCCTGGCGGCGGCGATGTCCGGAAACTTGACCAGGCAGTTCGGCGAAATCGCAAATACCGCATCGGCCGCCACGACCAAGTTGGCGGCCGACAGGTGCCGCGAAAATAGTCCGGGCGACAGCGCTCCACCCGACGGCGGCGGCGTGTTGGCGCATTGGTTTGGTTCGCGAATCTCCCCCAGCCCCGGTTCGCAGAGAATCTTGCCCGTGTGGCCGTCCACCGTAACGACGCCATCGCGCGTGGGAACGAAAATCCGGTTTTCGCAAACTGCTGGACGGCCGCTGATTCCCAGCGGGACGGTCCGCCAGAGAACCGTGGCTCCGTCGTTCGCATCCACATGGGTCAGGCTGTTGCCGGCCAGTAGCACACCCGAATTCGTCGCCCCGACCAGGCTGACATCCGTGCGGCGCTGAATGCGCCATCGCTGGCGGCCTGTGGTGCGCTCCAACGCAAAAATCGAGGCCGCGTCGACCGGCGCCAGCACCAGCAGTTCGCCCGTCAGCAATGGGCGATCGATGCCAACTTCACGTGACGCCTGCGGCGGAGGCCACCAGCCGGCGCTGCGGCGCGCGGCCAACGTGCTCGGGTAAGTCGTCGCCCACTTCCAGCTCAGATCTCCGGAACTCAGCGCGGCCACCACGCCGTTTCCGGTCGCGACAAAAACCGTCGATTCATCACTGACAAGCTGACATCGTCCGCCAGCACGGGTGAAGTACGTCGGCGGCCCCACGATCTCGACTTCAGCCACAGTCGCTCCGTCGGAAGGCGAAAGCAGGCACAGGTGCAGCTCGCCCGCCCGCAGCAGCGGAACGCACAGCCGGTCGCGAACCACAATGGGAACATCTTGGAAAGAAACGCCGTACAGCGCATCTGTGGGATCACTTCCGCGCCGCCAAACCACATTCCCTGTCGCTAAGTCGCGCGCCACCAGTTCGTTGGGCGGCGGAGCGTAGTCCATCCCTCCGAACCGCGCGACTCCGAAGTCGTCATCCTCGCTTGATCCAGGCGCGGTCGCTTCTATCGTAAAAACCAACCCGTTTCCCGTTGTCAGCGCATGTCGCAGCGCGTCGCAAAGCAAGGCGTTCGCATCGGCCGACAGTCCCTCCGCCTGCCCGCCCAGACCGAAAATCGTGGCCGATGTGACAAACAAAGAATCAAATCGCTCCGCCGGCGTGACAGCCCGGGCAAACTCCTCAACATGCCATTGCGGCCTGAGCGTCAGCGCGTCGAAAGCCCAGATCGTCCCCCGCATGCGCGTAACCAGAGTGTCGCCGTCCAAAACCGCAGTCTGCAACGGCAATCGGCGCGACAGCGTGATGGCCTCAGCCATGCCCAGGTCGTCTTCGCAAGCCCCGTTGTCACCGGCCGGCTCGAGGGCTTCCCACCACAGCCCAGCACCGAATGCCGGGCTGAGATTCGTAGCGTCGTTGCCTGCCTGCCCTGCGCTTGCTGCAGCTTCCGCGACCCACGCGCGAAGGGCGGCCAGACGCTCCGGCCACGGCGGCTGTTGCATAGCCTCGGTGGCTGACAGGCGGTCCAGATGCTCTCGGGCCGCCTGCCAGTGCCCCAATGAGCCCAACGCGGCTACAAGTTGCATGCACCGCTCGGGCGGCATGTGAGACTGGGCCGCGTTGAGCACCTGAATAGTCTCGATAGCATCCGCGTATTGCCCCTGATCGAGTAATTGGGCCGTCAGCTCGGCCCCGATCGCCGGCCAGATGCTCAATCCTGCGTAGGTGCGGAACAAATCCCTCAATGCCGACAGGTCTCCACTCGGCATGATTTCGCGCAGCCGGGCCGCCGCCTCTGCCTCGTACGTTTGGCGATAGAGGTCGCGGCCTTCCGGCGGCAGGCGCTCGAACAGTTTTGTCGCCTGTCGCCAGATGGGGTAGTAAGTGCG
>JAAYXS010000818.1 GCA_012515775.1 Phycisphaerae bacterium | reverse complement strand
GTAGGACCTCCTGATCCTCCGCGCAGAGCACAATGAAATTCCAGTCCTGTTGCTCGTCGAGCCAGCGATCCACCCCGGCCAGGCCCTCGCTGCGCAGACGCGCGGCGACGGCGTCGAGGGCGCGGGCCATATCGGCCTGGAGGGCGATGCTCTGCTCATCGGCGGCGGCCCGAGCCGCGTTGCGCAGATCGGCCCAGTCGCGTTCCTGCAGCGCATGACCTTGGCGCGCCACCGCCCACACAGTCAGGCTGGCGAGTGCCAGGCTGACAAGCACGGTCAGCAGCACCAAGCCTTGATCACCTTTTGTTTTCACCGGCACTCCGAGCCAATGCTTAAACCCTTGCATACGGCCGCTGAGGCATAGGCTTGTACCACACTGGCCCGCTACGGTGCCGCGGCCGGCACAGCGTCCGGCGCGGGCCGCGAGGCAGTCGGCGCACTGGCGGCCGGTTGCGGCGGCGCTCCGCAGCGCAGCGTTGAGAACGCCTGCCAAGCCTGGCGCGGCGGCAATGATTGCCAGCGGTGGACGTAGGCGGCGGCCTGCGTACGTAGAGCGTCGAACCAGCCCGCCAAGTCGCGGCCCTGCTCTGGCTCCCAGATTAGCGGAATTTGGTGTTCCATCACCTTGCCGGTGAGGATCGTCTTGCCGCGCGTTCCGTGCGTGCCGAACAGGTAGAGCACTTCGTCACGCACCTCAAGCCGCGCGCCCAGGTGCGTATATTCGATTCGTTCCGGTAGGACGGGCGGCAGTTCGATGTCCAGTATGCGGCCCAGAAGGTTCGTTATCAGGCGCCCTTCTATCCACTTGGGCTCGGGACCGTTCTCGACGTGAAACTCGGCGTCCAGCGAGGCGAGATGATTATCGCGGATCGTCAGGTCGGTGATGACCAGCGTGGCCCGGCCGCTCATCTGGCCGGCGGCGCAGCGCTCGCTCAAGGCCCGCAGCGAGATATTGGCGCACTTGCCCGAGGCGACCATGCGATCAATGCCCCGCGGCGACAACTCGGCCGCTGCGATGCGCAAGTCAGTCTGGCCGTCGGCAGCCTGCATCCCGCCTGGCGCCAGCAAATCGCCGAGCACCATGCCGGTAAGCGCACCCGAAAACCGCAGCCGGACGGGACGGCCCTCGATGAAGGTCAACTCATGCAACTCAATCTCGCGGCCCGCACCGCGCCAGCCTGGCGAAGCAAAACCGGCCGTGCACTCGGGCAGACTCAGGTCATAGCAGCGTCCGGCAAGCGTAACGCGGCGTGGGCCATCGGCCTCGGAATAGGCCAGTTGTCCGCTGAAGCGCCCCGATTCGATGAGCAGGCCGGTCAGGGCGCCGAGTCCTAGGACGTTCACGGGCAGGTTCGGCGCGTGCAACGTCAGCTCGTCGATTTGTACTCCGCCGTCCAACGGTGAAAAGCGCATCGTCAGCGTGATGGACTCCGGCGAGGCATAGCCGTTCAGAGAGCGGCACTGAATCGAGGCCCGGCCTCGTTCGTGCGAGTCGAACGTCACGCTGCCGGTCGCGTCTTCAAGCAGCGCAACGAAGTCGTCGCGGATGAAGCGCAAATCCATGCCCTGGATGATGATCTGGCGAGGGCCGTCGGGTGCGAAGCCCAGGCGGAGGCCGGATTCGACCACCCGGCGGTAGTCCTCGCGCAGCCAGGTGCGTGTCGATATTTCGCAGGCCCCGCCTAGCAGCCGCATTTCATAGGCCCGCTCATCGGCGGCGTCGTTGAGGCTGGTCAGCAGGGCGCGCGGGCAGGAGAGCACTTTGTCGCGGCGATCCGGCAGCCAGACTGCGACGTCGTTGTACTCGCGGCACCGGCGGGCGCGCGGCAGGACTCGCCCGATGTCGCAGGGCAAGCCGAGAGCGGCGCTCAGGTCCGCGACACACTGGCGGCGGTAACGATCGCTGCGGTAGTACCAGGCGTATCCGCCCGATACGGTCAGGGAGCCGAGCGTTACGACGAGCAATATAAGTGCCGCCGCGATACGGGCACACTTCATGGAGGGGGATTGTACGGATTGCACGGCGGGCGTGGTAGGGTGGGGTGAGGCCTGCGTTGCCGGCAGCGTTTCCGGGCGATTGCGACTGGTTGAACCGCCCCGACCGGTTGGAAACCGGCTTTACACGCTCAGGGCGATGGCCGAGGCGATCGCGTGCTCGCGGGTATGCGAGATGGAAAGCAGAATGCGCCCGATGCCTAGGGAGGCGGCGCGTTGAGCGCAGGCCCC
>JAAYXS010000817.1 GCA_012515775.1 Phycisphaerae bacterium | reverse complement strand
CCGCGCGGGTCAGTCCGCACTTCGGACTGAAAGTTCCCGCCCGGGCCCGTGAGGCAGATCAGTCGGCCGGTCATGTTTTCGTGCTTGCTCAACACTTTGGCACTCCATTGCCACATCCGTCGCCAAGTCAGCGCGCCAGTTAGAGCTTTATTAGCCTAATACTAGCCTAACCTGTCAAGCGCGTCAAGAGCAGACGCGGAAATCCGCACGAACAACGGAACACAACATCCTGCATAATAATAGTACAACAGTTCAACCTATTGTGCCGTCGATGCTCGCCACAAAATCGCTCCCGATTCCAAAAAATCTGCGGGCCGCTGCGGATCTGTAACCCCGCTGCCGCGCGCAAATGACACGCAGGCAAGGGTTTACGGCTTTCCGGCGCGGGTCGGAATTTTTACGTGGTTTTGACTTGAGCTCCGCCGGCGTAAGCGGTTCCGCGCCAATTAGTCGTCTTTCCCGTCAGGCGTGTCATGGCGTTGAGTGTCATTCCCAAACACACCGTCGCACCCACCGGGTAGGTCAAGGCCCAGCCGGGAGCGTTCCCGGTCAGCGCGTAAAAGCGCATCAGGATCGACTGCTGCGACACAATTGCGAATGCCGCCGCAGCCGCCAGCCACAAGCCGGAGCCGCCGACCAGCGGCGACGCCAGTAACGCCACATACGGAGAAACGCTGAAAATCGATAGCATGATCACGCTCGCCAGAAGGCGTGGCAACGTCCCGAAGCAGCCGTAAAAAATGCGGGTCCAGCCGCGCCAGATCTGCTTCAGGCCCGTGTACATGCGCACGCGGTAGAGGCCGGCGCTCTGCAGCACCCGCAGCCGCACTCCCACGCGCTTAGCCTGGCGGGCCATGTGCATGTCTTCATTCAGCGTGGCCTTGGCGTACTCGTGACCGCCAATCGCTTCGTAGGCCCGCCGCGTCATGAGCATGAAGGCTCCGTTGGCGTACGCCTCGCGGCAACGCGGGTCATTGACCTTCTGCGGCGGAAACCAGAAGACCATGATCGCCCCGGCCACCGGCTGAATGACCTTTTCCCACAGGCTGTTCGCCTCCAGCCGGGGTAGCACCGACAAAAACTCAATCCCCTCCCGTCGGGCGAATGACACGGCCGCGCGCAGCAACAGTGGCGAATCGTAAGCACAATCGGCGTCTGAAAAGCACAGCAACTCCCCGGTGGCGTGCTGCATCGCCTCGCGCATCGCATTGTTCTTACCAAACCAGCCGGCCGGCAGCTCGCGCACGTGGACGGCCGTAAGGCGCGGATCGCGGCGCGCGTAGTCGTCGATGATCTGCGGCGTGCGATCGCGGCTGCGGTCGTTAGCGATAATTACTTGCAGGCGTGGATAGTCCTGTGCCAGCAAGCCGTCGATGCACCGCGCGATGTTCTGCTCCTCGTCCTTGGCCGCAACCACGACTGACAAGCTCGGCCAGCCGTTGCTGTCTGCGCCGCCGCCGGATTGGTCGACTGTTTGGGCGTCCTGTTCTGACAAAACGTGCTCTTTCCCGCCGCGATTCACCTGCAGGTGGCGGCGGAGCCAGACGAGGCCGATGGCGAGCGTGATCCAGAACCAGGCGGCGATCCAGGGCGAGGCGAAATCAGGCATGGAGAACTCAGGCTTTCTGCCGCCGCGCGGGTCTGGCGCGGACGGTTGCAAAACAAAAAGGCAGCGACTCGTGCGCGCCGCCGGTTGTCTACTTTAACGGCGCTGCCGCTGGACGAAAACTGGCGGTTGGAACTCCGAAGTCTCCAATCTGTTTGCCGCACCGTAGGACGTGCCTTTGGATCAACCGCGCAAGTGCTCCTCAAGCCGGTCGAGCAGCTCGACTTGAGCGGGGTTGATCTTCTGTCGCGCTTCGTCCGGCGTGAAGAAGGCCGCGCGGTCGATTTCGGGGAATGTACGAGTTTGGCCCGAGCGTGGCGGCCATTCCATTGTGAAAGTGTTGCTGCGCAGCGCAGCGGGGTCGCAGTCGGATTCGAAGACCCACGCGTGGATCAGCTTGCCGCCTTTTTGCCTGATTGTGCCGAGCGCGATGAATGGGCCGGCCGGTGTGAGGCCGGTTTCCTCCTTGAATTCGCGAATCGCGGCGGTCAGCGAATCTTCGCCGGGAGCGATCTCGCCTTTGGGAATCGTCCATGCGCCGGCGTCCTTCTTGGCCCAGTACGGCCCGCCGGGGTGAACAAGGAGAACCTGCGGCTGTCCATGGCGGATGCGGAACATCAGCAATCCAGCGCTGGGCGTAGGCATACGGGAATTGTAAGCGGAGCGGGGGCGTGTCGCCCCGGAGTGCGGGGTGGTTGGACGCCAAAGTGGGGCGGCGCCGTTGCTTCCGGGGGCCTTTGGTTTCTCCGGCCCGGCACGGGCCGGCTCTGCTTGTGGCGCGCGGCGCAGGCTGCTTATGATGCCGCCCTGAGCCCGGGCGAGCCTATGGGCGGCTAACCGCCGCCTCCGAAACGTGTCCAAAGCCTGGTAACAACGTTTTGACCTTTGCTATCGAGGGAGCACGATGCGTACCGCTACGATCTTGATCGCCATAACGGGGCTCTTGGCCTGCCGTTCGGCCGTCGCCCAGGACATTACCGCCGAGCAGCAGAAACTGCTGGCCAGGCGGGCGGCCGAAGCGGACGCCTACCGGAAACTCGCGCAAATCGTTTACGGGATTCAACTTAACGAACGCACGTACGTGCAGGATTTCGTCTGTGAATCGGACGAGATTCGCGGCGAGGTGGATACCTTCATAAAGGGCGTCCGGCTGGGGCAGCCGATCTTCTACGACGACGGCTCCTGCGAAATCCCGGCCGAGGTTACCGTCGCGAAGGTGGTCGATACGCTGCGCACGGCGTGCGACCGCTGGTACAAAGGGGAGGACATCAAGACCAGCGATTTCGAGTCGATCAGCCGCCGAATTCAGAAAGACGTGATCAAGGTCTGCGGCATGGGAGCCCCGCGGGCGGATTTGCCGCCGGATCTGCCGCAATGCGCGATGGAAATGCTGCCGCCGGGTCCGCCGATGGCCGAGAACGCGCCGCCGCCGCCGATTCCGGATATCTGGAAGCAGATTGGTCCGCAGGCGCGCCTTTCGGCCATGAGGGCCGCGCAGATGGACGCCATGCGGAAGCTGGCCGAACGCATCAAGGGCCTGCGCCTCACCTCGCAGACCTGCGTGCGCGACTTCGTAGCGGAAAGTGACCGAATTACGGCTGACATGCAGGCCTTTTTGAAAGGCGCCCGCGAGATATGCTGCTACTTCCACAGCGACGAGCTAATCTGTGAATGCACGTACGTCGTGCCGACCGAGCAGGTCATCACGACCATCAAGCAACTCCACAGCCGCTATTACAACGGCGACCCGGACGATACGCGCGGCTCGGATATCGAGAAGATCGTCAAGACGGTCGTGAAGAAGGACTTCGAAGCGACGGGTATGGGCGTCCCGAACCCGCGCTTCATGCAGAAGTTCCAGGAATCGGCGGCCGTCCGCATGCCCGACTGGTCCATGCGCACGCTCGAAGCTGACGGGCGCGGGACGGACCCGCAAATAGATACGCCGCAGGGCCGGCTGCGTGCGGCGCGGGCCGCCGAAATGGACGCGCGGCGCCGACTGGCCGAGCAGATCGCCGGCTTGCAATTGGAAAGCGCGACGACCGTGAGCGACTTTGCGATGCAGCACGATGAAGTGCGCGGCCTGGTAGAGGCAGTGGTCGTGGACGCAGCCGTGACCAACACGCGCTTCGATCAGGACGTCGCGGTCGTGACCGTGGCCCTGCCGGGCATGAGCGTCTGGAGCGTCGTCAACGACGGGCTCCCGCGAAACCAGTAGCGGCCGCGCGCCAGGTAAGTGACAGGAGAAACCGATGCGTCTTTTCGTTTCGCTCGCGATTTCGTTGGCTTTGATGTTGACGGTGGGCTGCGCTTCGCAGCGTCACCACAAGGTGCGCGTGCTGGAAGAAGAGCGCGTGGGCGAAGTGCAGGAAGCGCCGCAGGGTGAGATGATCGTCGAATAGCCTGGGCTGCCGCCATGCACGTGTGGCCTCAGTGGTTGTTGTGCTCGTCGCCTTGGGCGTGCGTGCTGCCGGTTGCAATCGGTTGGGCGGCGGGAGCGCTGAGCCTGCAGGGCCGCGCGTTGGAACGAGTCGCGCTCGCCAAAGCGCGCAGCGAACTCCTCGACCGGGTCTATGCTCTGAAGCTGCGTGAGTCGCTTACCATCGGCGATTGGGCGGCGCACGATCTGGGCCGCGACCGGGCGCTGCGCCTGTGGCTACGCCAGACGGCAGCGTACGGAGCCGCCCGTACTTATTCAGACGGCTCGTGCGACGTGGCGGTGCGGCTCGCCCCGGCAGCGCTTGAGCAGAAGCTCGAGGCATTATCCGCGACCAGCGGCGCCACGGCCGACGGTGCGGTCGCGACCCCGGACTTTTCACTTGCCGCGCGCGAATGGCCGGTTCTTTGGGCGCAAGGTACGGCCTGGCCCACTGAGGCGGAGCTGGCGCAGCAACCGGAAGGCTGGGAAGACGTGACGCCTGTGGGCTTGGAGATGACACGTCGGGCGGCCGAGGCGGACGCGCGGCGGGCGCTGTTTGATTCGATTGGGATGTTGCCGGTAACGCGAGCGCGGCGGCTGAGCGATTTTCTCGAATCGGGCGAGCAGGTGCGTGAAGCTGTTATTGCCGCGTTGCAGCGCGAGGCGCTGCTGGCAGTCAGCTTCGCGCCGGACCAGGTGGCCGTCGCCACGGCGCGCATCGGGCTGGTTGATTTGATCCGCATTCTCACCGAAGTTCACGAGAACAACTATCAGGGCGATGGGTTTCACGGCCGCGACTTCCGCGGAATGGGACTGCTGGCGACGGTAGATGAGGTGAGTGCGACCGGCTGGGCCATTCCGCCCGCGGCCGCGATTTCGCGCTCGCACTACCCGGGTGGCGAACTCGACGCGCCGGCGTGGGCGACGGCCAAAATGACCGCCAGCGGCCGTTATCTGCCGAGGGAGAACGAGAAGCTATCCCAGGCGGAGCAGGCCGAAGCGGCGCGGCTCGATGGCGTAGACGAATTATGGCAGGGAATACAGACTCTCGCCCTCAAAGATGGAAGGACGCTATCTGCGTTCTTCGCGGAGCACACCGAGTTGCAGGCCGACCTGGAAGTGCTCTTGAGCGGGGCGCGGGTAGTCGGGCCGCAGAGCACGCAGCCGGCCGGCGTAGTCACGGTGCAGATCGAGCTGCCGCTGAGGCGGCTGTGGTGGATTGTGCGGCGCGGTTTGCGCCCGGCGGAAATGGCCACTGCGGCCGAGAGTGCCGGCCGACCGGCTCAGAAGGGAGCGCCATGAATCTGTATGTGAGGCTTTTTGCGTCTGGTGGCTTGATTTGCCGCGCCGGCCTGCTGTGCGCCGGCATGGTAATCGCGATCGGACTTCTGCCGTGCCCGGGCGCGGCTCAGGAAACTGGTTCTCCATTCCCGGCCGGCGACCCGCGGCTCGCGGGTGCGCCGCCCGAGATGGAGACGAAGACGGTTACGGTCGAGGCCGAAGGGTACAACCGCGACGATGCGATCAAGCAGGCGTTGCGGAAGGCTTTGGAGGAGGGCGCGGGGGCGCAGATTGCGTCCTTTTCGCAGACACAGGATTTCGTCCTGGTGCGCGACACGATTTACAGCCGGGCCTCGGGCATTGTCAGCGACTTTCGAATTCTCAGTGAGCGTGAAGGCCCGGGCGGCACGAGCATTGTGCGGCTCGAAGCCCGGGTGCGGCCCAGCGCGGTGGCGGCGGCATGGGGGGAGGTGCAGAACGTGCTGGACCAGATCGGGCGGCCCAAGATCATGGTCTGGATCGACGAACGCATCGACGGGGAGCTCCAAGAGGATTCGATGGTCGAGAACCGCATCGAGGAGCTGTTCGTCAAATCGGGCTTCGACCTGGTGACGCGGAAAGCGCGCGGCGCGGCGCCGCTTCCCGAGGCGGCCGACGTACGCGACGAGCGCGGCGCGACTGAGTTGCAGCGAATCGCCCGCGAGGCGGGGGCGCACATTCTCATACGCGGCTCGGCCAATGCTGACCGGGCCGGCCTCGAAAGCCTCTATGGTGTGCCGGCGGCGTTCTATAATTGCGACGTGCAGGCGCGCATCTATGCGACCGATACGGGGCGGCTGCTGGTGAGCGAGTCAATACCTTCCACGCGGCGCGGCGTGCGCTCGCGGCATGAGTTCAGCCCGCAAGCGGCGCGTGAAGCGCTGGTCCAGGCGACGTTTCCACCGGCCGAATCCGCAGGGCGGCGTCCGGCGCTGGCGATCAAGCTGTACGAATCGGTGATGGAGCAGTGGTCGACGCAGATCTCATT
>JAAYXS010000143.1 GCA_012515775.1 Phycisphaerae bacterium | reverse complement strand
GGCTCGGGCCGCTGGTTGCGAGCCGGCCCGGGGTCAACGCCGGCTTGCGCCTCGCGGTCGTGGCCGGCTTGTGCGTGGCGGCGGTTGCGCTGGTTTGGGCCAGCACGCGCCAGGAACTGCTTCTGCAGGGCCTGCGTGGCGTAGGTCTGCCGCCGATATTCGTGAACGTGCTGGCTTTCATGCTCCGCTACTTGGAAGTCCTGCGGCCGGAGCTGCACCGCCTGACGGACGCGCGGACCGCACGCACGATCAGCGGCCGCCGGCCGGATCGTCTGCGACACAGCGCCAACCTGGTCGGCGTGCTGTTCCTGCGCGCCCACGATCGTGCCGAGCGCGTTGCGGATGCGATGGCCGCGCGCGGCTATACGGGAACGTTGCACACGTTCCACAGGCCGCATTTTCACGCCCGCGACCTCGTCGTCGGCGCTGCGTTCACGGGTGTCGTGGTTGGATGGCGCATCGTTACGATGTGGTGATGTAATCGCGCAGGCTGCATTCCGAGCGGTGTGCTCAGACCGCCGCGCCGTTGGCCGCTTTCACCTCCGCCACTGATGGGATGGGCGCCGGTGGACCCTCGGGCGAGCCGTTCAAGCGGTACTCCGGAACGATTTCCTTCATCCAAGCGCGGATCTCATCGCGTGAGAGGGTATCGGCCCGGCTGATGATCTCGTCAATGCTGGCACGCAACGACTCGAAGTTCACCGGCTTGCTCTGCCAGATGCCGATCTTGGGGTGCTGCGTGCGCGAGACGCCTTCGCCCTCGATCATCAGCTCCTCGTAGAGCTTTTCGCCGGGGCGCACGCCGGTGAATTCGATCTTGATGTCTTCGTCAGGCCGCAACCCCGAAAGCGTGATCATCTCGCGCGCCAGGTCGACGATTTTGACCGGCTCACCCATGTCCAAAACGAAGATCGTACCACCTCTGGACATGGCGGCGGCTTGCAGCACCAACTGCGAGGCCTCCGGAATCGTCATGAAGTAGCGCACCATGTCGGGGTGGGTCACTGTGACCGGGCCGCCGCGCGCGATCTGATCGCGGAAGATGGGGATGACGCTGCCGCTGCTGCCGAGGACGTTCCCGAACCGCACCGTCACAAACTTGGTGTCGCTGCGCCCGTTGAGGCCCTGGATGTACATCTCCGCGATGCGCTTGCTGCAGCCCATGACGCTGGTCGGATTGACCGCCTTATCCGTCGAGATCAGAACGAACATCTCGCAGCCGAAACGGCAGGCGGCGTCCGCCACGACGCGCGTGCCATGGATGTTGTTCTTGATCGCCTCGCCCGGATTGTGCTCCATCATGGGCACGTGCTTGTGGGCGGCCGCGTGATAGACGACGCTCGGCCGCTCACGGTCGAACACGTATTCCACGCGGCGCTTGTCGGTTATGTCCGCGATGTACGGCAGAAATTGCAGGCCGGGGAAGCTGCGTTCCAACTCGCGCCCGACCTCGAACAGGTGTTGTTCGGCTTGCTCCACCAACACCAGCCGCTGCGGTTGGAAGCGGGCTATCTGGCGGCACATTTCCGAACCGATCGAGCCGCCCGCGCCGGTTACCAGCACCACGCGGTTGGCAATCGACCGCCCGATCTCCTGCTGATCCAGCTTGACGGGCGCCCGCCCCAGCAGGTCGTTGATATCGACGTTGCGGATTTCACTGACGGTGGCCCGCCCGGCGATCAGGTCTTCCATCGCGGGCAGCGTCTTGAAGCGCAAGCCCGTGCCCTGGCAAGCCTCGACCACCTTCCGCATTTGGGCCCGTGTCGCGGAGGGCATGGCGATCAGCAGCTCGTCAACTTCGTACTCCGCGCAGATCTTCTGCACGTCGGCGATCGGGCCCAGCACGTCGAATCCGTGTATGCGGCTGCCAATCTTGGCGGGGTCGTCGTCGAGAAACCCTACCGGGCGATAGCGCAGCGTCGGCAGCCGCAAAATCTCGCGCACTGCGTTCTCGGCGGCATTGCCGGCGCCCAATAGCAGCAAGTGTGGTGCGCCGGTCTCGGCCACCGCCCGGACTTCCTCGTTGTACAGGCGCACTGCGAAGCGCGCTCCGCACACGAGCGCGATAGTCCCCGCGAAATCCAGCATGAATACGACGTCTGGAAAGCCTTCGCCCGCAAAGGGCTTGGCCGCCAGCCCCAGGCGGTGCATGTTCTGCAACGCGTAATAGATGAAGAACATGACGAAGAAGCTCAGCCAGGATGCCCGGGCAACGGTAAATACGTCCCGCAGGCTGACATAGCGCCAGCGCGCCCGGTGCGAGCCCATCGCCACAAAAACGGTCACCTTGACGAGCACGGCCAGCGGCAAAAGCGGCAGAAAGTAGGGCCGCACCCAGTGATTGAATTGCTTGAAATTATAAGCCAGCAGAAAAGCCATGGCCCAGGAGAGGGCGAACAACAGGGTGTGCGCCACAATGCTGAGGGCCCGGCGATGGCCCATGGCCCAAGACAGGGAGGCGTTTCTGCTGGGGGTGTTGGCGTCTTGGGAACTACTCACTCTTCCTGCTCGTTGCCGCGCCGGCGGTTAGAACCCGCGTGGCGGTGGACGCTGGCCGGCGCGCCCAGCGCCCGGCTACAGCGCGTAGCGCAGCGCCGCGACAAGGCCATTCCAATTTTCAGAACTCCGGTCGGCCGCCCTTTCGCGCAAAGTCTTTTCGGCTTCATTCAAAGCGCGTGAGGCCCGCTGGGAGTCGCCCAGCATCCAAGCGCAGTACGCTTGCAGTAGCAGCGATTCTAAATCTGAGCTGTCAGTTGTGGCCTGCACGTACTGCAGCATTTGCCGCTCCAGGTTGCCGGAGCGTCCATCCCGGTAATCGCCAAAATACGTCGCTAGCGAGCGCTCCGCGCCCTCGTTGCGGCGTGCTTGTGACAGGCGGTAAAACGTATCAGGGTCGCAGCGCGCCGCCCGGGCCAGACAGAGCAATGCTTCATTGATCGCGACACCCGAAGTGCGACTTCCCTCCAGGTGTGCGTGGGCTTCAAGCACATTGAGAATCGGCAGTTCCGGGGCGCTGCTGGTTACAGACTCTTGTCCGACGCTCATCAGTTCGCGCGCCGCCCCGAACAGCCTTTCTGCGTGACTTAGCCGTAACGATCTTTCCTCAGCCGCCGCCGCGTCGCCGGGACTGGAGCGGCTCGCCGTCGCGTCCGCGAAGGCGTCAAACGCCTGTTGGCAGAGCTCGGCCACGCGATCATCGTTGCGTTGGTCGAGCAAGTCCAGCAGGTTGTCGTACGACTCCATCACGCTCTCGGGGGGCGGGCGGCTCGGCGTCAGGTCAAAAAAGCGGTGGTAGGCGGACCCCTTCGGCTCGGTCGCCTGGACAGGCGTATTCTCGCCCCGCAACATGTTGAGACCTTGCCAGCCGTACAGGGGCGTATCGGGAGCGATACTGAGGTTGAACCCGGAAGCGGCCCCGACATCGAAGTCCGATAGGAATCCTTCGCGGAACAAGCTGCGCCGACTTGGAGAGGCGACCATCCCCAACCTCAGCGGCGCGACCGGCTGCCCGGAACCAGAAGGACGGTTCCGGCGCCGCGCCATGCTAAAGGTAGGCATGCCTACGTTGGGGGTTCTTGGCGCGATCCTGATCACCGTAGGCGAATAGGTATTCGCGCCGCCGACGATGCCCAGCCGGCTGGACGGCCCGCTCTGGGACGGATTATCGGCATACATTCTTCGAAGCTGTGCCTGCGCTTCCGGCGGGTATGCCGCGCAAATCATGTAGAGCAGCGCTGGCAGAACACAAAGACGTCGCATTCGGCCTTCCAGGGCTGGAAGATGGCTCATCATTCGCATCATAGCTTAGATCGGCAGCTCAGTACAGCGGTTTCTCGGTCGATGCATGCGCGGCGCAGGCGAGTGCACTTTGCCTGGCCTGCCGGACAGGCAGTGCGCCCCAAATGCGGCCTCTCGCCCTTCCGAGAGGCTGTACGTTACGTGTGCTCCAGCGTTCGCCAGAGCCGGCGTTTTGGAAGGTTGAGCTTGGGTCGATACGGGCGCCAATTATCGGAAGGGGGTTGGCAGAAAATTATCGGTCTATGTGCCGGCTAGCGCGGAAAATGCCGGCACCGCCATCTTCGACATATTAGTCCTGGGCTACAATGTACCGCATTGTGCCGGATCTTCGCGCTGGCCCAGCCCGACTGGGGCAGCGTTTCAGGAGTGCCCAATGCTTGTGGTAATGTCTGTCGGCGCCACACAGGAACAGATCGAAGCCGTCGCAGAACAGGCGCGCCGGCTCGGCTACAGTCCACACGTTATCCCTGGCGCGACGCGCACGGCTATCGGAATCACCGGGAACCGCGGTCCTGACGGCCAGGACTCGTTACGTATGATGCCCGGAGTAGTGGACGTGATTCGCGTGACGGTGCCGTACCGGCTCGTGTCGCGCGAAATGCACCCGCAGCCGACGATTGTCCCGGTTGCCAACACGCGAATCGGGGACGGCTTCACCGTCATCGCCGGCCCTTGCTCGGTCGAGAACGAAGACATGCTCATGCGCACGGCCGAGTTCCTGGTCGGCCAGGGCGTGCGACTCATGCGCGGCGGGGCATACAAACCGCGGAGCAGCCCCTATTCCTTTCAGGGCCTGGGGCGGGAAGGGCTGCGGTTACTGGCCAAGGCGCGGGCCGCGACGGGGATCGGGATTGTTACGGAAGTTCTGGATATTGAGAATGTGGATTATATAGAAGAGACGGCGGACATACTGCAGATCGGCACGCGCAACATGCAGAACACGGCCCTTCTGCGGCGCG
>JAAYXS010000816.1 GCA_012515775.1 Phycisphaerae bacterium | reverse complement strand
GGGACCCGCCGCATGGCCGTCCTGAGCTTCACGGCTTTAGTGAATATTTGTGACGAACACGGCCTGCTGGTCTGGCGCGCACATTCGCCGCCGTCGCGGCTGTCTGATTCCTTCGGGCATCCCGTTATTCCTGAATTGGTGGACGCGAGCGTGGCGGATCATGTCGCGCCGGCCATAACTTGCCCCGCGGACGTCGAGATCGGATGTGAGGAACCGCGCACTCCAGACTTCACCGGCTGGGCCCTGGCTCACGACACCTGCGATTCCGCGCCTCTGGTCGAATGGTCGGATACGGAATACCTCACCGGCTGCAACGGCACCGGCACGATCGCCCGCAATTGGACCGCCACGGACCACTGCGGAAATCGCAATTCCTGTCTACAGACCATAACGATCGTGGACCGCACCCCGCCCGAGCTGATCTGTCCCGACGATCTCGTTCTGGAGTGTGGGCCCGAATCGGAGGCCGAAATAGCCGCTTGGCTGGCGAGCACCCACGCGACCGATGACTGCGGCGCCGCGGTTGTCACCAACGACTACACCGGGCTGGCCGGCGGCTGCGGCGGCGCCGGGACCGCGACCGTGGTGTTCACCGCCACGGACGAATGCGGTCTGACGAGCACCTGTGAGCGCTCCATTGCCATCAGCGACACCACGCCACCCGTGCTCGACTGTCCCCCCGACCTCGTTGTCGAGTGCGGACCCGGCGCCGCTGCGGCCGTTGCGGCCTGGCTGGCCAGCGCAACCGCGACCGACTCATGCGGAAGTGTTTCGGTCACAAATGACTTCGGCGGCCTGAGTGACGCCTGTGCGGCCACGGGCAGCGCCGTCGTTACGTTCACGGCGACGGACGAATGCGGTCTGACCGCGACGTGCACGCGCCAATTGACGGTGGTGGACACTCTCCCGCCCACGTTCACGTGCCCGGCCGACGTGGTGCGCAATGCCGATCCTGGTTGTTACAGGCTGACGCTCAGCCTGGCCGAGATTGGCTGGCCAAGCGACTTGCATGACGAGTGCTCTGAGCCGGAAGATTGGTCGGTCCTTTGGGTGCGCAGCGATGGGGCCGCGCCGCTGGCTGCGCCGTTTACCAAACCGTCGACGACGATCACCTGGGCGGTGGTTGACGAGTGCGGTAACGTCAGTCCGCCGCAGATTCAGACGATCACTGTCCTGCCGTTCAACACCGCGCAGGTCGAGATCGAGCTGGAGGGCGAATTGCTGCCCGACACGCTCGTGCGCTGTGTGAAATTTGTGTTCGCCAACAGCGCATCCGGGGCGACCGTCGAGCGCTACGAAAACGTCGAATTCGTACGTCAGCCGGACGGCAACGCCTTCGCTTCGCTGACCTTCAGTGATCTGCCTTGTGACGTCTACGACTGCGTGACGGCCGAAGATGAGTTGCATTCGCTGGGCGTGCGGCTGGCGCCGGGGCTGACGCCGGACGGCGCGGCCTGGGCGGTCGCCTTTACCGGTCCGGCCGAAAGGCTGGTGCAGGGCGACCTGATCGATGTGTACGACGAACCGGCCGACGTGGTGGACCTGCTGGATTTCGCTGTATTCCTTCATCAGTGGGGGCGCGTCTACGACACCAGTCTGCCGCCCGACCTGCCGGACGGCGACGGCCATACGCCGTGCGGCCTGTATGTGCTGCATGCCGACTTGAACGGCGACGGCGTGGTGGACGCCAGTGATTACGCGTTCATCAGCGCCCACTTTGGTGAATTGGGCGACGTAAATTGTGACGCAGAGCCGGG
>JAAYXS010000012.1 GCA_012515775.1 Phycisphaerae bacterium | reverse complement strand
TGCACGTTTTCCGCGACCGGCTGAGTCTGGCGATCGCCGTCGCCTTGCCGCTCATCCTCATCATCATCTTCGGCTTCGCGCTCTCGTTCGACGTAAAGCACGTGCCGCTGGTGGTCTGGGACCAGAGCGAGACACAGCTCAGCCGCGAGCTGATCAGCCAGTTCACCGGCTCGCCCTACTTCCGCCTGGTGGACTACGCCCGCAACTACCCGGAACTGGAGCGGGCGGTCGACTCCGGCCAGGCGCTGCTCGCGCTGGTTATCTCGCGCGACTTCGCGGCGCACCTCGAAAGCGGCCGGCCCGCGGCGGTCCAATTAATAGCCGACGGCGGCGATTCCAACACCGCAACCATCGCCCTGGGCTACGCCAACGCCGTGGCCCGCGGCTTCTCGCAGCAGATCGCGGTGCAGCAGGTGCAACAGCAGCGCGGCCTGACGTTGCAGCCGCCGATCGACCTGCGGCCGCGCGTCTGGTTCAACGCCGACCTGGAATCGCGCAACTACATCATCCCCGGGCTGATCGCGGTAATCATGATGGTCATCGCCGCCATCCTGACCTCGCTGACAATCGCCCGCGAGTGGGAGCGCGGCACGATGGAGCAACTCATCGCCACGCCGGTGCGGGGCATCGAACTGGTGCTCGGCAAACTGATCCCCTATTTCGTGGTGGGCATGTTCGACGTGCTGCTGGCCGTGCTCATGACCGAACTGGTATTCCAAGTGCCCCTGCGCGGGAACATCTTGCTACTGTTCGGCACGGCGGCCGTCTTTCTGAGCGGCGCCTTGAGCATCGGCATGCTCATCAGCATCCTTACGCGCAACCAACTCCTGGCCACGCAACTCGCGATGGTGCTGACGTTCCTGCCGGCCGACCTGTTGTCGGGCTTCCTCTCGCCGATCGAGAACATGCCGCGGGCTATCCAGCTCGTGACGTATTTCGTGCCGGCACGCTATTTCGTCACGCTGCTGCGGAGCATCTATCTGAAGGGCGTGGGGGTGAACGTGCTCGCCTGGGAGGCGGCAACTTTACTGACCTTCTGCAGCCTGACCGTGGCCGTGGCGCTGCTGTGTTTTCGCAAGAAGCTGGCCTGAAATGATCGAACGCATCCGCCGCATGCTGGTCAAGGAATTCCTTCAGGCCCTGCGCGACTACCGCATGCGCAGCACCATCTTCCTGCTGCCGCTCATCCAGGTTCTGGTCTTCGGCTACGCGGTAACGACGGACGTCAAGCACGTCGCGCTGGCCGTCTACGATCTGGACAACACGGTCGCCAGCCGCGATCTGATCAGCCGCTTCGCCGGCTCGGGTTACTTCGAGATCGTGAATTGCGTTTACGATGACGCCGCCGCCCGGTCGCTGCTGGATCACGGCCGCGTCCGCATGGTGCTGCGCATTAATGCCGGCTTCCAGGCCGACCTCGCGGCGGGGCGCGTGGCGCAGGTTCAAGCGTTGCTGGACGGCAGCGACTCCAACACGGCCGGCATCGTGCTCAACTACAGCAATGAGATTGTCGGCCAGGCCAACTTCGACGCACTGGTGGACCGCGTCACGCGCGTGCTGGGAACCTTTCAGCGTCCGGGCCAGGCCGATCTGCAGACGCGGGCCTGGTTCAACGAGAACCTGGAAAGCCGCAATTTCTTCGTACCGGGCGTAATCGCCCTCATCGTCACACTGATAACGCTGATGCTCACCAGCATCGCGGTGGTGCGCGAATACGAAATCGGCACCATCGAGCAGATCATGGTCACGCCCATCCGGCCCATCGAGTTCATCCTGGGTAAGACCGTGCCGTTCGCGCTGATCGGCTTCGCCGACGTGCTGCTCATTACGGCCGTGGGCGTGTACTGGTTCGAAGTGCCCATCCGCGGCAGCATACCGCTGCTCCTGCTGGCGACGGGGCTGTACCTGCTGACCTCGCTGGGCGTGGGGCTATTGATTTCGACCATCAGCCGCACGCAGCAGCAGGCGCTGATGACGAGCTTCCTGTTCTTTGCGCCGGCGATTCTGCTGTCGGGCTTTGTTTTTCCGATCGCGAACATGCCGCCGGTCGTGCAGTGGCTGACCTACCTGAACCCGCTGCGTTACTTTCTGGTCATCATTCGCGGCATCTTCCTCAAGGGCGTCGGCCTGCAGATCCTTTGGCCGCAGATGGTGGCTCTGACGATCATAGGCGTTTTGACGTTCACGCTGGCGGTGCGGCGCTTTCACAAGACGCTGACGTAAGAACTGTCTCCCGAAAAGGCGGATTTCGTCATAATTACGCTTGCGAGAAAGGCAGTTGTTGGAATCGTTTGAG
>JAAYXS010000815.1 GCA_012515775.1 Phycisphaerae bacterium | reverse complement strand
GTCCCGTCCCCGTTTCGATGCCTGCCCTGTGGGTCTGCTCGAAAGACGCGGCACCCGGAACGCTGAGCGGCCACGTTCACAAGCACCGCGCCGGTGGTGCTAGCCAACGGCGTTGGGGCCTATGTGTGTGCCGCATTCGGGGCAAGTGTCAGACTGTAATCCGGTCAAGTCATATCCACACTCGGCGCAACGCCCGAGCGATCGCAGGATTTCCGGCAGGGCCACGCGGTAGGAGCGCCTGATCATCGCATTGACGAACACCGTCACGCTCAACGCTACACAGAAGAAGGTCACAACCCAAGCCGCTGCCCCCCGAAGCCCGAATAGCAGCACGATGGCCCCAGCTAGGGCGCCAGTACTTACGGCGCTCAGGGCAATCATGCCCAGATGCCATAGCGTTACGTTCTTGCAGCGCGCCGCACAAGCGCGTTTTATTGCTCGGATCACTTCCGGGTCTTTGATCGAGCGCAGTTGCCGAATCATTGCCGAACTGCTGAGAGGGCAGGCCACGCTTTTACTGCGGCGCCTATTGCTCTGCTCACTCAGGCTTCCTGTTGATCGTCCGCAGCCATGCCGTCCATCTGTCAGCCAATGTGGCTGCATTGAATGCCGTACCGCACTCCGGGCATTTGTGGTCTTCTGGCAAGCCGGTCAAGTTCTGCCCGCAGGTGAGACAGATCAAGTACCGCGCCTCGCGCAGCTTCCTCAAGAAGGAGCGCAACGCCAGGTGCGGCGCCACGAACATCCATAGCGGGAACACGCCTACGCAGAGCCAGACCATCCAACCCTTCAAAAGCCACCTTCCGGTCTGTAGGCCCACGATATGCGCGACAGAGGACGCCAGGATCCCTCCAAGCATCAGGGCAGCCGTGATGTAACCAACGATGCGCAGTTGGCGGCGCGCAGGCGCAGGAAGTTCATCAGCGCCCATGATCCCCAGCAGCCAACGGTCGATATAGCGGGTTGTTCAGGTTCATCGCGTCGCCTTTCAGTCCGAGTAGCGCGTCCGAAGCCTTTCAATGTGATACCACAGGTTCAGACCTGCGACAATACGGGTCACGGGTACCCCGGTGATCGGGGCTCTCGGGCGAAGACAAAGCGCTGGTAGAGAAACGCCAGAAGCAGCAGGCTCAGCCCCAGACCCAGGAAAGAGAAGACGCGGTAGAGGTCGCGCAGGTGCGCCGTGTCGTACAAGAAGACCTTGCCTACCGCCAGCAGCATGACGGCCAGTGACGCCCAGCGCAGTACGACGCCCCGCGTCAGAATCCCTACCAGAAGTAGCAGAGTGCCCAATGCGACCCAGGCCGCGGAGTAGGAATAGGACTCCGCGGCGGAGCACGCGCCGGTCTGCAGGTATTCTCCACGGAACCACTGGGTTACCTCAAGACTGACCAACACGAAAAGCAGCAGCAGTCCGCCGGCGCCCGCGGCCCGGGCCAGTGGGCGATCGCCGAGGCGCAGCGCGACGCCGGCCGACACGGCGGCGAGCGTTGCCGGCAAGCCATACATATAGAGCAGCCAGTTCACTATCCGCTGCGCGCCGACTGACTCGCGGTGCCAGAGCGGATTGTACGCCAGGCACAGGGCAAGAACGGCGGCCAGCCCGGCCAGAAACAGCGCGATATTCGCGGCCGCCCGGAGCACCTTCCCCTGCGGACCACGGCTGAAGCAGAGAAACGCCGTACCTAGCACGATCCAGGCGCTGACGTATGTCGACCACTCGCGCAAATCGGGCCTTTCGGCGATAAGGCCGGCGGGGCTGAAGAAGTGGCGAATCTTGAGTGTGACCAGCGCGAACACGAACAGCAAAGCGCCGCCTTGCAGGGCGCCCGCGAGGAGTGTGGCGTCCTGCCGCCGGAAGAGCCACGCGCCCGCAGCGAGTGCCAGCGCAGAAATGCCGTAGCCATAGAGAATCCAGTCGAAGAAGGAGCCGGGTTCAAGCGGGTAGCGCAGCGCGCCCGGCTGGAAGAGCCAGATGGTGGTCAATACCGCCAGTCCGGCCGCCAACACGCGCAGGACCGGCACGCGCAGCCGGCCGGCGATGAGCGCCAGGGCCGGAATCTCCAGGGCCCAGGCTACCGCGATCCACGCGCGTTCTAGCTCGATCGGCATCGCCAGACTGACAAAGACGGTGGCGGCCGCCAGCAATGCCCCCAGGGCTGCATCGTAGGCAGCAGCGGTTTCACGCCTCCAGATGACTGGTGCACTAAGAGCAACGTAGATTGCGGCCAGCAATACGCAGCTCACACCCCACGACGAGGCAAACAGCGGCTCGGGCAATGCCCAGTATGCCAGCAGGAAATGCGCGATCGCTGCGGCGCCCGAAAGGCCCGCCCACAGGCCCGGCCGTTTGGCTGCCCACATGGCCGCGTAGGCGCCCAGCGCGTAGAGCGTGCCGAGGCCGAGCGTCACGCCCGCAAAACGGGCCGTGTTCCACGGGTCGGACAGTATTCGCCAAGCGATCAGGAGCGCTACTCCGGCGGCGGCCGCAAGCCAAGGCAGTAGCTCATACCGCGCATCAAGGCAGCCCAGCACCATAAGCCCCGCGCCGAGCAGTCCCAGGAACAGCCAGTCGGTATTTGAGAAGTTGCCGGCATTGACGAGCAGCGCAAGCATGAGCAGGCCGGCCAGGACTCCCGCGCAGGACAGGCTGCGCTCGAGTTTTGCCTCGGCAGCCGACTCACCGGCCGTTCGGTAAAGTGAACCCACGAACAACACCACGCTGCCAATGAGGAACGGTCCGATCCAGATGCTGTGCTCGGGCCGGTAGTTCATCGCCAGCCAGACCGCTACCCACGCCGGGCTTGCCAGCATGGTCAAAGCCGCTAGCGGCCACCAGCGGCGGCGGCGAATAACAGCCAGCAAGCCGAGTTGCAGCGCGAACAAATAGCCGAAGAGCGGGCCGGGCCGCGGTTCAACTGAGCCGATCAGCGCCGGGGTCATGAAGCCGCCGATCAGGCCAAGCAACGCCACGAACGGGCCCTGGCGGAGAGAGAGCAGGACTGCCAGGCCGGTGTTCATGGCGAACAGGGTGAAACCGGTAGTGGGGCCCAGCAGGTGGTAGAGGTTGTAAGTCGCGAGCAGGCTGGCGAAGAGGTCGGCTACGCCGGCGGCCGTGACTCCCTGGGCGATGCGGGCGTTCCGGGTGCGCAGCCACTCGCCGGCGGCCAGAAGGGCGAGGCCGAAGACGCCGCCAAGAATGACTCTGGTTTTCGGGGTGAGCAGGCCGGCTTCAAAGGTATATTTGACAAGGAACGCGCCCGCCAGGAACAGGGCCACTGAACCGATCCAAACCGGTAGGCGTGTTCCCACCTGTTCCTCAAATCTGCGGCTTGCGGCAGGCCGGGCCGCGCCAGTCGGCATTGGTTCGCCGGTGTCGGTGTGCAGTGTGTCCGGCGCGGAAGGCGGCGCGGTGAATTCCTCCTCGGGGAAGGAGGCTTCGCAGGGTGACGGCGCGTCCATGACGGAAAGCGCCGGCTCCGGAGCTAGCGGCTGCGCGCCAATCGTTTGAGCATGCTGGTCAGCAGGGCAGATAGTCGTGGGGGCGGACCGCTCGCTGCGCGCAGCGGAGGAGCGCAGGTCGCTCCGCAGTTGCTTCAGTTGCTGCTCGAGGTCGTACAGCCGCGAACTGGTTCGTCCCGCAATGATGATGGCGAGGATCGGCAGTCCGAAGATGACGACGACGGCCACGAAGACCAGAAGCGCTTCCATTTCAAATCCCTTGGGGACGCGGTTTTCCGCAGCGTGGGTAGCCTTGCGGCAATGGTCCGCCGACCTGCCAGGCCGAACCGGTCCAGAACTCGCAGATCATACACAATCTGTTCGGCGGCGTTAGTAGCGGTTTCGCGCAGCAGCCACCGCCGGTCATCATACTGACAACTCGCCGCCAGTGCGCACGTGCTGTGAAGCTGGCGCACCCATTCCGTGCCGAACGACCCACTGGAACTGTACGCACCGCACGCAGGCGCTGGCCAACAACTGCCGGCAAACGTCACCAACGGGCTCTCGGATGAACGTAAGTGTAGTCATATTATGGCTATGCGTCGCGCCAGACCTTCGTGCCGTTGCTGCACAGAATCCGGGTTTGCCGGGCGGCTGCATAATCGGCGAACAACGCGCTCATGTCGGCGCCAACACCGGCTGCGTCTGCGTCCCCGTTTCGACTTCTGGCTGCGGCGCCGTTTAGCCCCATCAGCCGTCTGGGCTGCTTGTGCTTCGCTCAATCTCGCGGTTCAGAGCCTCACAAATCTGGTGGCCGGTGGCTCCACTGTCGTAGGGGCAGGGCACCGTTGCGATGGTGCGCCCGCGCGCATCGCGCAGACACACCTCTCTTGCCAGGGCGGAGTACTCGGCGCGCCATACCCCGTGCAAGCCCAACTCGGTAGGCGTCTCCCCCGCACCCGTAAAGCACCCTGTCTCCGTCCACAACCACATAGCAGTATCTTCGACGCCGGCTATTCCGCCACAGCACCGCTACAAGCAACGCGGCCACGGCGTTGCACGGAACAAAGATCATGTCCTGCCGCAATATGCTGCCCGCCACGGCCAGGGCAGACCAGCCGGCAAGGAAGAGATAGAGGACGTCAAGCACCGCGAACGGGCGCCGCGGTCCATAGAAGACCAGGGCACCGGTGCGAACCTGCATGCCGCACTCCGGACAGGCGCGGTCCGCGGGCAAACCGTGGTACGGGTATTTGCACCGCGGACAACGTTCGGCCTTGCGGTTCACAGGCTTTTCACTCGATGCAGTCACCAAAGAGGCCTCCATATCCCTTGATCCAGGAGATCGCTCGCCGCCGGTTGCCAAGCCGTTCCCGGCATGCTACCACTTACGCCATGCAACGTAACTCCCGTTCATTGCTGCCACTTGCGTGCGTTCTGCTTTCGCTGACCGGCTGTGCGGCCGGCGGGGCGGGGCTGGGTTTAAGCCCCACGTCAGTTCCCGAGGTGTTCTGGGCGATTCGCTGCGACACACGCCAGGGCCCCGACCGCTTCAGAATCACGCAGGCGGAGAGTGAGGCCCTCAAGCGGGTTCCAGGCCTCAAGCCGGCACTGGTGCAGGTCATCCATAACGACCACGAATCGGTCGTCTATTACGGGCGCTATCGCCGGACCGTCGAAATGGGCGGAAGCAGCGCGACTTACCGCCCGGACGCGATGGCCGACCTGAACTTCATACGCAGCCTGTGCATGAACGTCGGCGGCAGCGACTGCTGGCCCTTCATCTATGCCTCGCTCGAGGAGCTGCCCAGCGGGCGACCCCGGCATCCGGAGTGGGACCTGGCCAACGCCAAAGGTCACTGGACGCTGCATGTGGCGGTCTTCTACTGCGAAGGCCCCATAACCAACCCCAAGTACCTGGCCGAAGAATACTGCCGCGAGCTGCGCGAGCAGGGCGTCGAGGCCTACTACTATCACGGGCCAATGCGTAGCTCGGTCTACGTGGGGCTCTTCCCCGAAGAAGCCATTCAGACTGTGTCAGAGACCAACCCGCTTACCGGTGTGCTGACGGTGAGCAATAAGATTGTCGACGAGCGCTTGCTCAAACTGCAGAAACAGTTTCCCGTCAGTTATCAGAATGGCAGGCGCGTCAACGAGCTTGTTCCTGATCCCGCGACCGGGCAGAAAAAGCGCCTTCCGTTCGAGTCGTTCGTAGTCCAGGTCCCGAGCGCCGCCAAAACAGATCGCCCCCGTGCCAAATATGAATGAGCTGCTGCTTGCGACAAAGAACCCGGGGAAGTTGCGCGAATTGCAGGAAATCGCCGCGCCGATGCCGCTGCTGTGGCGCAGCCTGGCCGAATTCCCGCACATCCCCGATGCGCCTGAGACCGGCGCAACGCTCGCCGAGAACGCGCGCCTCAAGGCCCTGCACTACTCCGCGGTCACGGGCCTGCCGACGCTGGCCGACGATTCAGGTCTCGAGGTGGACTACCTGGGCGGGGCACCCGGCGTGCACTCCGCGCGCTATGCCGGCCCGCAGCAGGACTCGGCGGCCAACAACAGAAAACTCCTGGCCGCCCTAGCCGGCGTGCCGCCGCAACAACGTACGGCCCGCTTCCGCTGCAGCATGGCGTTTGCCCAGCCCGGCGAAATTCTGGCCGAGAGCACCGGCGTGCTGGAGGGCCGCATCGCGGACGCGCCGCGCGGCGCCGGCGGCTTCGGCTATGATCCACTTTTCGTTTTGCCGGAATTGAACCTGACCACCGCCGAATTGACGCCGCAGCAAAAGCACGCCATCAGCCATCGCGGCCAGGCCTTGCGAGCGATGCTGCCGCTGATTGAGCAATGGCTTTGGGCAACGGGCAAATACCGCGATTGAGCTTCCCGCCGACCGCCGGGCACAGCCGCGCGCTGTTGCTGGTTTGCACGCTGCTCATCGGTGCCACGGTCATTCTGAATCAATCCGCCGTTCACTGGCGCGAAAACGTGGTCGATTCACACCTGTTCGCCTGGCACGGCTGGTGTGTCGCGGAGGGCGAACGGCCATACATTGACATCTGGGACAACAAACCTCCCGGCATCTGGTGGCTCAATGCGGCCGGTTTCTGGGTCTGCGGCGAAGGTTTCGCCGGCGAGGTGTTGATCTCCGCGACTGCACTGGCCGTCGCACTGATTGCTTTCACCGCGACTGCACGGGCCGCTTATCAGCCGTCGCTTCTGTTGATTGCAGCGCTGACGGGCTGCGCGCTGTTGCCGCATTCGATGTACGAGGGCGGCGCCAACCGGACTGAAACCTTCGTGCTGGCCTGCGAAAGTGCGGCCGTCTGTGGCTACGTGTACTGGCTGCGCCGCAGACGCTGGCCTTGGTTGATAGCGGCCGGTCTGGCGGCCGGAGCGGCGCCGCTATTCAAGCAGTCCGGGCTGGCGGCGGCGGCTGCGATCGGAGTGCACCTGATTATATCGCTTTTGACGGCGCACTACCGCAGGGCGCGAGGCAACGCTTCGCCTGGCCAGTGCAGGCCGACCGCCAAAGCGGTTCTTCTATTCGCGGCCGGTTGCGGCATAGCGCCGGCGCTAGCCTTGGCGGCACTGGCTGCGCAGGGGGCCGTGGTCGAAGCTTGGCACGCGGTAGCGGTCTTCAACAGGGTTTATTTTGAGGCCAACGACGCCACATACCTGCGCGTCGACCGGGCATTGCATGTCTTCGGCCCAGCCCTGGTTCCGCTGGGTGGGGTGTCTGTCGCGGCGGTGATCGGCCCTGTCTGGCGATTGACTGCGGCACTCGTAGAACGGCGGCGCCGCACGGTGCCCGCTTCCGCCAGTTTGGCAAATTCCTCTAATGCACCGTCCAGAACATACGTCGAGTTGTTCTGGCTATGGTTTGTGTTCGCGGCGTATCTGGCATGCGTCGGTCCTGGGCGACGCGGCCATCACTTTCTCCCCGCGCTGGCCCCACTAGGCTTGCTGGCGCTGTACCCTGTACATGTGCTGGCCTCAAGCGCCGGCCTGGGGCGACGCATTACCGCACACCCCAGCAGCGCTGCAATTATCGTGGCATACCTCTACGTGCTCGCACTCCTGGTTTCGGGAACTGCGTCTGAAATCGGCCGCTGCTGGCGCAGCAAATCGCACTGGTACTCGCTCGAGTATGCCGCAGAACCTCCCTGGCAGCAGCAAGCCGCGCTAATTCGCCGCTACGCGCGCTCCGACGAGGCGATCTACGTCTGGGGCTGGAGCCCGGGGACCTACCGCTATGCCTATCGCCGCTGTGCCGCGCGCTTCGCCACCTTTGAAAAAGTCGGCCAGCTCGGCAGACGGGTGCAGTTCATCCTGGAATCCGCCCTGGATGACTTGCGCCGTAATCCGCCGCGCGTATTTGTGATTTCCCGGCCCGATCTGGCTGGCGTAATGAGAACGCCATCCGACGAATTCGCGCAATGGTTAAGCACTCATTATGAGGATCGCGGGGTAACCGCGGGCATGCACATCATGACCGCGCGCTGAAGAGGCCGCGGCTTCAGTCGCGCACGAAGTGCGCCAGCAGCACGGTGATGTCTTCCGGCTGCACGCCGCCTTCCGTGAAGCTCCGCAGATCGGTCAGCATTTCCTTTAACATGGC
>JAAYXS010000814.1 GCA_012515775.1 Phycisphaerae bacterium | reverse complement strand
GCCATCCTCGTTAAGCGTGTTACCTTCCTCATCGATCTGCTCGGCGCGCGGAGCGATGATCTCGCCCGCGATCTGGCCGGCGATTTCGAGAATGCGGCGATAGTTGTCGATCGCGTCGGCCGCATCCGCAGGAGCGTAGTCAAACGGGCCGGGGTCGCCGTTACTCGGGCTCCGGCGGGCGTCGGCGAAGTCGTCCTCCTGGATGCGCGCCAGCGTAGCCAGGTCGATATGGTCGAAGAGGAAGCGAATGTCGGCGTTGTCGGTGAAGAAGTTAGGCATATAAGCTCTCAATTCCACTCATGCCCTTCACGGGGTCCGCTTGGCGCTGGGATTGCCTCATGCCGTCCCGCTGGAGGGCGTCGGCCGTGTCGATAGCCGTCCGCGATCCGCCAGCCGGATGGCACTCTTTGATGGCCGTGGCGGCTCGCTCGGCAGCATTGTCGCGAGGGCGTCCGCACCGTCAAGCCGGAAAGGGGAGTGCGACCCTCCTGCACCGTGTCTCCTTCGGGAGACCATCCCTACATCAAGTATTCGAGAATGCGGTCAACCACTTTCCGCGATGCCCCGGCGCGCGACAGGATCGCCTCGCGCCCGGCCCGCCCCATTTGCTCTCGCCGCTCCGGATGCCGCAGCAGGTCGCTGACCACCGTCGCCAACGCCCCAGGCGCCGATATCTGCCGCAGGGCCCCCTCGGCCAGCAGCATATTCACCGGCTCCGCGAAGTTCTCGGTATGTGGTCCGACGATGATCGGCTTCGCCAGCCCGGCCACCTCCATCACGTCCGAACCGCCCATCGGTACCAGGGTGCGCCCGACGAACACCACCGTCGCCAGCGAGTAGAACTTCCGCAGCTCGCCCATGGTGTCGCCCAGAAACACCGGCCGGGGCTCGTCTACGCCCTCCGGCATCACCGGCGCGCCGCTGCTGCGCCGCAAGCAGGCGTAGCCGTGACGCACGATCAACTGGGCCACTTCGTCGAAGCGTTCCGGCTTGCGCGGGATTATTGCCAGTTGCAGATTTGCGTGATCCTTCAGAAGCCGCTGGTACGCTTCAAGAATCGCCTCTTCTTCGCCCGGCCCAGTGCTGCCGCAAACCCACAAGGGCTCATCCGTCTTGATGCCCATCGCGTCGGCCAGTTCCTCCTGGCCCGCGATGCGGTCTGACGTGTCCGCCGCGTCGTATTTGACCGAGCCGGTGATCTCCACGCGGTCGGCCCGCACGCCGAGCTCGATAAACCGCGACGCATAAGTGGCGTCCTGAGCGCCGACCCAAGTCAGCAACGAGCACATGTGCCGGCTCAGCCGATGCGCCAAGGGATACCGAAAGCGCTGCACGCTGCGCTCCGTGACACGGCCGTTGACCACCAGGATGGGCACGCCGTAAGCGGTCGCCTCGTCGATCAGGTTAGGCCACAGCTCGAGCTCCATCAGGGCTATCACCGACGGCCGAACGCGGTGCAGGACCTCGCGCACCGCGAACGTGAAATCGAGGGGGAATTGGAACACCACCAACCGCGGATACAGCTCGCGCGCCCGCGCCAGCCCGGTTTCGGTCGTGCTGCTGACGACGACTACCGTGTGCGGCGTCCGGCGCCGCAATTCCTCGATGATAGTGCGCGTAGCGTTGATCTCGCCCAGCGAGACGCCGTGTATCCAGACGCAGTTCGCCGAAACCGGACGCGGCGGCACGCGGCCGAGCAGGTACTCGCGCCAATCGAATCCGGCCGGGTCGCGCTTGCGCCGGCGTTGAAAAGCGAACACCGCCCCCACGGGTAAGAAGGCTTTATATAGCAGCTTCGCCAGCAGCTTCGTCATTGGGCTGTTTCGTGCGGTCCAGGCCGGTGGTCGCCGGTTTGCTTTATTACTGGCGGTTCGTAGAATCGGCCAGTGACTTTACCGAGGAGAAATTTCATGCGACTGCGACTCACGCCTTCAAAAGCGGCGGGCATCATAACTATTCTGGGCACGTTCGTCTTGTGCCAGGCCCAGAATCCCGCTGCGCCTGGCCGGTCCAAGCCGCTGCCGCCGCCGGTGGCACCGACCGGCCCGCTGGACCCGCGTGTGGACCAGATTCTGACCCGGTTGGAAAACCGTCAGATCGACGATCTGCACGCCAAGGTGAGCTGGAAGCTGCGGTACGTGCTCGACTTAGAAGAGGACGCCATCACCAAGAACGGCGAGATCTGGTATCAGCAGCAGAAGCCCGTCGCGAAGTTCCTGATCAGCTTCAACAACAGAGTCAGCGGCGGCCGGCTGCACAAGCTGGACGAGCGGCACATGTTCGACGGGCGCTGGTACATCGAGGAGAACTCCGAGACCAAGACGTTCGATAAGCGCGAAGTGCGGCGGGCGGACGACCCTGGAGACCCGTACCGCCTCGGCGAGGGGCCTTTCCCCGTGCCGTTCGGGCAGAAGAAAGCGGACATTCTGCGCCAGTTCGAGGTCACGCTGGGCCAGCCGGGCGCCAACGACCCGCCGAACACTGACCGGTTGCACCTGGTACCGCGGCCGGGCTCGGATTCCTACGCCAAGTACGCCGTGGTCGACGTGTGGGTAGCGCGTGAGGGGCCGGAATCGGGCCTGCCCGTCAAGGTTGAGGCCACCAAGAAGCGCGGCACGGGCGAAGTGGATTCGTTCATCACGATCGAATTCAAGCAGGCGGAACTGAACCGCGGCTTCAGCGGCTCAATCTTCAAGCTCGAACCCAAGCCGGGATACGAGGTGTATGAGGAGCGGTTGGAGCCGGCGGCGCCACCGAAGTAGTCAGTTGTCTGGCCCGAGGCCCTGACAGTCGAGAACTGAAAGCGGCCTACTTAGACCCGAAAACTCCGAGCCATGCCTTCAATCCTTGGCCTCGACATCGGCGGAACAAAGACGGCTGTGGTTCTTGGCGACATGAACGGGGCCATATACGCGCGGCAAGCCTTTGCGACGCGCCCGGAGCGTGGGTTCTTCGCGACGTTCGCCGAGCTGTGTACGCACGCCGACGAGGTTCGCCGCCAAGCGGAGCGATTGGGCCGGCCTGCCGAAGTCGTGTCGGTCTCGATTGGCGGTCCGCTCGAGATTGAGCCCGGAATCATTCACTCGCCGCCTAATCTGCCGGGCTGGGACGACATTCCGCTCAAAAACCTGCTCAAGGAAAAATTTGGGCTGCCCGTGTACATCGAGCACGACGGGAACGCCGGAGCCCTGGCCGAATGGTATTTCGGGGCGGCCCGCGGCGCGCGCCACGTGATATTCCTCACTATGGGCACGGGTTTCGGCGGCGGGCTGATCATCAACGGCCAGCTTTACCGAGGCGCGTGCGACCTGGCCGGCGAGGTCGGGCACATTCGCATCGCCGACACCGGGCCGTTCGCCTTCGGCAAAGCCGGCTGCTGGGAGGGCTTCTGCGGCGGGGCCGGAATTTCGAAATTGGCCGCGGCGCGCTTTCCCAAACGCTGGGCAACGTCCGCTGTCACGGCCCAGGACATCGCCGCCCTCGCCGCCGGCGGCGATGCCGACGCTCTGGCCGTGTTGGACGAAGTCGCGCGCCGCCTCGGCTACGGACTGGCAATCCTGGTGGACGTGCTCAACCCGGAGGTGATCGTAATCGGGTCGCTGGCCGTCCGGCTTGGCGAAACGATATTGGGCGCAGCGCGCGAGGAAATGCGGCGTGAGGCGCTGCCGCGGGCGGCGGAAGCATGCCGCCTGGTTCCCGCCGCCCTGGGCGAGCGCCTGGGCGACGTGGCCTCACTCTGTGCGGCCATCCAGGCGCTCGGCGGCATTAGCGCCAGTCCCCCCGAATGACGTAACAGTGGCGGGAGAAGAAGCCGATATGAGACAGCGCAGCCTGCGAATCCTGATCACAGCCGGACCGACGCGCGAGTACATAGATCCGGTGCGCTACATTTCGAACGACTCGTCCGGGCGGATGGGTTTTGCCCTGGCGACCGCGGCGGCCGAGCGGGGGATGCGTGTGACGCTGATACACGGGCCGGTCAATCTGGAGAAGCCGGCAGGCGTGCGCGCCGTGCCAGTAGTCTCGGCGGCGCAGATGCTGGCTGAATGCCAGAGGCGCTGGCCGGAGCACGACGTGCTCATAATGGCGGCGGCGGTGGCCGACTACACTCCGAGCCGGCCGGCGGCGTTCAAACGCAAGAAGTCGCGCGCGGACCTTGTTCTGAAGCTGAAGGCGACCGTGGATATTCTTCGCGAGTTAGCGGCGCGGCGCGGGCCGAAACAGGTCGTCATTGGCTTCGCGCTGGAGGACCGTGCAGGGCGGCGCAACGCGGAGCGCAAGCTGCGTCAAAAACGCCTGGACGCGATCGTACTCAACCGGCCCGAGGCGATCGGGGCGCGCCGCTCG